>NVRW01000001.1 GCA_002400975.1 Flavobacteriales bacterium
TCCCACGCTTCCATTGCAATCGTTAAAGCAAATAGGATCTGAATAACCTGGATTATAAATCAGAGAATCGGGCTGTGAAATCGTTATGGGCGCTGATGCAACACAGCTGTTAGAATCTTTAATCTCTATGATATATGTACCCGCGCATAGGTTAGTTGCTATAGACGTGCTCTGCCCTAAAGGATCGTCCCAGGTGTAAGTATAGGGAGATGTCCCACCTGCTGCGAGTGATGCAGCGAAACCATCACAACCGGCATAGCAACTCGTGTTTCCAGATGCAGTTATTGAAACCGTTGGACCGGCCAAATCCAATAACGTTATTGGCATATTCTCGGCGCATCCGTTTATGTCGGTTACGGTAACAATATATGTGCCCGCGAATACATTGGTGATAAATGCTGTGTTTGCCCCATTAGACCATAGATAGGTATATGGGAATGTACCACCGGTAACGGTAACGGTAGCAATACCGTCTGGCTGTCCGCAGTTTGCATCCGAGTGTGATTCAGTAAGTACAATAGAAGGAGGCTGATCAACAGCTTGAGTTGTGGTGGTAAAGCAACCCCTGGCATCGGTAATTGTGACTGTGTATGACCCCAGACACAATCCTGTTGCCATTTCATTTGTTTGGGCCAGCGGATCATCCCACAGGTAATTGAACGGCGGGGTACCACCAAAACCATTAACCGAAGCACTTCCATCACATATACCATTACAGGTTACACTATCAGCCGTTGTAGTCAAAGTAAGTACAGGAGGATCTGTAATGACCACCGTTGCCGGTACCACACACCCAAACGAGTCTGTTACATTGACAATATAAGTTCCGGCCAACAGCGCAGTAGCCGTACTGTTTGTCTGTGCCAACGGATCRTTCCAGTTGTAGGTAAAGGGCACCTGACCACCCGACATCGATACAGTAGCTGCTCCGTCACTGCCTCCGTTACAACTCACATTAATAGCAGTAGAGATGGTTGCCACACCAGCAGGCAGGTCGTTTATCGTTACACTTATGCTTTGTGTACAACCCAGTATATCGGTCACCACTACCATGTAGGTACCAGCCAGCAGGTTAMTGGCAGTTGCTGTATTCTGAMNKBCSGGNATCATCCCAGAGGTATCCATACAAACCATTGCCACCAATGGCTGTTACCGAAGCYGTACCATCAGCCAATCCACAATGTGCATCATCACCGCTTATGGTAAGGGCAATAATATCCGGCTGCACAATAGTTACCGAAGTGGTATCTGTACACCCATTTGCATCAATTACTGTCAATCCATAAGAACCGGCACACAGTCCGTTTGCAGTGGCGGTAGTCTGTGTTCCGCTATCGTTCCACTGATACGTATATGGAGCTGTACCACCAGAGGCCAGGCCAGTAGCCGTACCATCACAATCACCATTACAGGTTACCGGAGTCTGTCCGGATATAATCACACCCAGTGCGGTTGGTTCATTAATGACAGCAGAGATATTGCCCGTACAACCGTTGGAGTCCAGTATTGCTACCACATAAGTACCRGCACAAAGTCCCGAAGCAAGAGCAGTGGTCTGAGCATTGGGATCATTCCAGTTATAGGTATAAGGAGCAAGGCCATTGGTGATCAGCACCGTTGCAAAACCATCACACCCGGAGTTACAGCTGACATCATTCTGAGAAGAGATCAGCAGCGTTGGTGCACCCAGATCACTGACAACGGCCAATCCAAGAGCCGTACATCCGGTATTATCAGTAACCGTGATATTATAAATTCCCGAGGCAATACCCACAGCACAAGGAGTTGTTTGATTAGAAGGATCATCCCACAAATAGGTAAACGGAGCAATACCAGAGGATACTGTTACACAAGCAGCACCGTCAGCAAGTCCGCAATTGGCACCTGTAGTATCAATTACAATGGCAATTGCCACCGGCTCATTAATTGTGATACACTCTGTGAGCACACAGCCATTGGCATCGGTAATCTGCACACAATAAATACCKGCWAYMAGYCCGGTMGCMSAWGCWKTGGTTTGKRMAYYWSSATCATCCCACAAATAGGTAAACGGCGGTGTGCCACCTGTAATGTTTGCCGTCGCCACTCCCGTAGCATTGCCATTGCAGTCAACATCAGTGCTTGAAAATACATTGGTCAATGCAGCAGGTTGTGTAATGGTGACCGTATTTACCGTTGTACACCCGTTGGCATCGGTTATATTTACAGTATAAGTTCCGGCACACAAGTTAATGGCCAATGGGGTAGACTGGCCATCTGACCACAGGTAAGTATAGGGAGCAGTACCACCAGTAGCATCCACTTCTGCGATACCATCACAATCACCAAAACAATCCACCCCGACAGTTTGAATAATTGAGGACCCCAATACAATCGGTTCGGATAYGATAACAGTTGAAGAAACCACACAWCCATTGGCATCAGYTACCTGGRTGATATAAGTACCTGCGCAAAGTCCGTTGGCAGTAGCAGTAGTCTGAGATCCGGGGTCATTCCATGAGTAGGTGTATGGAGGAGTTCCACCAGCGGGAACATTGGTGGCCGTTCCATCACAGATACCCAAACAAGAAGCATCAGTTGTTGATGTGGAAAGAGAAAGAATCACAGGCTCTGTCAGGCTTACCACCGCAGAATCCTGGCATCCGTTGGCGTCTGTTACCGTAACCCCTAAGGTTATAGCACATAGCCCTGTTGCTGTAACGGTTGTCTGCCCATCAGCCCAGAGGAACGTATATGGTGATGTTCCACCGGTTGCACCTACACTGGCCGTTCCGTCACAGGATGCATTACRACTTAAATTTGTACTGTTGGTAATAGCAGCAATCAATGCAGCAGGTTCAACAATTACAGCAGAYACACTTGAKATACARCCATTTGAATCYGTTACAATTACCGAATAAGTACCCGCAGTTAAACTATCCGCAGTAGCATTGGTCTGAGCCGCCGGATCATCCCAAAGATAGGTGTACGGTGGCATTCCGTCGGTTACAGCAACTGTTAGTTCTCCATCATTTCCACCAGGGCATGTAACCGGGAATATGTTAGCGACCGGGATAGAAGCGGTAGGCCCGGCCGAGTCACTTACAGTAACCGTTGCAGACCCTGTACACCCATTGGCATCTGTTACATTAACGATGTATCCACCTGCCAAAAGGTCTGTAGCAGTTTGGGTGGTTTGCAATGCAGGATCATCCCACAGGTAGGTATATGGAGCTGTACCATTAGAAGCACTGGCAGTAGTTGCACCATCAGCCTGTCCGCAGTTGGAGTTTACCGATGAAGTAGCAACGGTGATGGCCACCGGCTCAGTGATGGTTATACCCTGGGTAACAGAGCAACCATTGATGTCTGTTATAATTACATTATAAGTAGTTGCACAGAGTCCGGTAGCTGTAGCTGTGGTCTGAAGTCCGGGATCATCCCAGCTATAGGTATAAGGCAGGGTTCCACCAGCCGGGTTTGCAGTAGCTGTTCCATCACAAGCACCATTACAGATTACCGGAGTCATGGCCGTTGTAGCTGTCAATGCTACCGGTTCACTGATAACCCCGGAGGCTGTGGCAATACATCCCACCCCGTCTGTTATGGTTACATTAAAAGTACCTGCACACAGCCCTGTAGCAGTAGCAGTAGCCTGAAGTCCGGGATCATCCCAGCTATAGGTATAAGGAGCAGTACCCCCGATGATGCTGACAGTAAGCTGTCCGTCACAAGCACCTGCACAAGAAGCATTGATATCAGTAACAACTGAAGCTGTTCCCCCACCAAGGTCAGAGATCCCCTGTGAGGCCGTTTGGGTACACCCATTGGCATCGGTTACTGTTACATTATAAGTTCCTGCTGCGAGCCCTGCAGCTGTCGCTGTGGTTTGTAATGACGGATCATCCCAGTTGTAGGTATATGCACCTGTTCCACCAGTTGGGAATACCGTTACATCACCATCTGGCTGACCACAGTTGGCGGGGTTGCCGGCCGTGTTGAGCGTAAGGGCTGTTGGCCCTGTAACGGTATAAGAAGTTGTTGTGGTACAACCGTTGGTATCGGTAACAGTAGCCGTATAGGTTCCAACAGGGAGATTGGCGATATCCTCAGTGGTTGATGCAGCAGGGTCATCCCACAGGTAAAGATAGGGTGCAGTACCACCGGTTACAGTCATGTTTACAGTTCCTGCAGAATCGCCATTGCAAAGAATGTCTGTTCCCGCCACCGTAGCTGCCAGTGGAGCCAATGGCTGATTAATCGCAGCKGATCCGGCAGTGATAATGCCGTTGGAGTCTGTTACGGTAACCGTATAGGTACCGGCACATTGGTTGATGATATCCTCTGCGTTCATACCACCAGGTGTCCAGCTGAAAGTATAGGGTTGAATGCCTCCTGACACTGTCAGATCTATTGAYCCATTRCAATCTCCAAAGCACAGAATATCTGTTGGAGTCAGGGTAAGCACTACAGCTCCGGGTTCTGTGATGGTGATACAATCAGTTGCCACACATCCATTGGCATCAGTAATTGTTACACAGTAAGAACCATCACAGAGGTTGGCAGCRGTAGCTGTTGATTGTGCAGCGGGATCATTCCACAGGTAGGTAAAGGGTGCAGTACCACCACTTATTGTTACTGTGGCCTGTCCGTCACAGATATTAAACCCGGATGTATTGTTGTCAATAACCGCTGTGGCTGTTCCACCAGGAATATTTGCAACCGTACCGGAAGCAGTACCGGTACATCCATTTTGATCTGTTACAATTACTGTATATGTTCCTGCYGGTAACCCTGTGGCCGTACCACTGGTCTGTGCAGCAGGGTCATCCCAGAGATAGGTATAGAGTCCCGTACCTCCGGTTGTAGATGCAGTGGCTGATCCGTCGGATTGTCCGCAGTTGGCATCCACCACGGTGACTGATGGTGTTACAACAGCTGGTTGTGTAATAATAACACTTATTGAATCCTGACATCCATTTGCATCGGTTAGTGTAACAATATAGGTACCAGCTGCAAGGTTGGCAAGGTCCTGAGTAGTTGCTGAGTTTGACCAGTTATACGTATAGGTTGGTGTTCCACCGCTAACGCTAAGATCTGCTGCTCCATCGCTACCACCATTACAGGATACTGCAGTGTCAGTAACACTTAAAGTGAGTACAGCGGGTTCAGTGATTACAACCGTATCGGTTGATATACATCCCATTGCATCGGTTAGTGAGACCACGTAGGTTCCTGCGCAGAGTGCTGTAGCATTGGCTGTTGTTTGCAATGCAGGATCATTCCAGCTGTAGGTATAGGGAGCCGATCCCCCGGAGAAGGAAGTGTTGGCCGTACCATTACAGTTGCCAAAGCAGTCTGTATTGGTACTTGAGGTAACCGCTACGTTGAGAAGGCCTGGTTCTGTAATGACTACCACAGCAGTAGATACACATCCTACATTATCGGTTATCTGTACGGTAAAAGTCCCTGCACAGAGTCCTGTGGCAGTTGCATTGGTTTGAACAGGAGATGTATTCCATGAGTAGGCAAATGGTGCAGATCCACCAACTAAGGACACAGTAGCTCCTCCATCACAAAGAGAAAAACAAGATACATTGCTGTCCACCACAGCAGTGGCTGTTGCACCGCCTAAATCTGAGATGGTAGCCACTGTTGAATTGGTGCACCCATTGTTGTCTGTAACGATAACCGTATAAGTTCCCGCAGGTAGTGTAAACACCGTATCATTAATTGAAGTCCCTGGGTCATCCCACAGGTAAAGATAAGGACCCGTTCCTCCCGCTACACCTACTGATACAGAACCAT
>NVRW01000010.1 GCA_002400975.1 Flavobacteriales bacterium
AGAAACGAGGTTCCCTTGGCCGGCGCGGGGAGACCCAGAGCCTCCTCCACCGTCGCGCCGATGTCCGCGAAGCTCGCCCGCGTGCCGAGGTCCACGCCACCCGGCAGGCCCGGGCCGAAGGCCAGCAGCGGAATGTACTCACGCGTGTGGTCCGTGGTCTCGACAAAGGTCGGGTCGTTGCCGTGGTCGGCGGTCAGGATCACCAGGTCGTCGGGACGCAGCGCGGCCTCGAGCTCCGGCAGGGCGCCGTCGAACTCCTCGAGTGCGCGCCGGTAACCCGCGGGATCCCGGCGATGCCCGTAGAGCATGTCGAAGTCCACGAGGTTCACGAACACCAGGCCGTGATCGAGAGTCCGTGCGAGCTCCAGCGTGTGCTGCATACCGTCGGCGTTGCCTTCGGTGTGGACAGAGCGTGTCAGGCCGCGGCCGGCGAAGATGTCCTCGATCTTGCCGACGCCGACCACCGGGATGAAGGGCTTTTCGGACCGGCCTATTCCATTTCTGATGTTCAACAAACTTCTGATGGTGGATATATCGCAACAGGTCAAATTGGCGATGATGTCCTCCTGCTGAAAACAGATGCAGCAGGCGTCGTTACGTTCACCAAGGAACTGGGTGGAGGCGGTACAGATTATGGCACTTTTGTCAAGCAAACTTCTGATGGGGGCTATATTATAGCCGGGTCGAGTTTTAGCTTTTCGGCTAAGGATTCGGCCAATTTCTATTTGGTTAAGACCAGCAGCACTGGCACATTACAATGGGATAAGGTATATGAAATAAGCACCATTGATGATGAAAACGGGATGACCGTAGAAGAATTGGTTGGCGGATACCTTATAGCCGGATCAACGCCCCAGGTCTTTGGGCCTGATACCACCAGAGATGCAGTTCTAATAAAAACCAATTTGATCGGAGACATTACGTGGGCAAGAACCTATGGATCCGACACTTATTCGGAAGAAATATATGATCTGGAACTCACCAGTACAAATGAAATCCTTATAACAGGTTATACTACGGAGCCATCTACCGGATCAATAAGTGATATTTTTATCATGAAAACGGACACGTCCGGCACCTTAACCTATAACACCAGTTATGATGTTGCCTTTGAGGATCTTCCTTATTCCATTCAAGAGACCAGTGATGGGGGCTACGCCGCAATGGGCTTCACTATCACCGATTTGTTTCCATTAACCATCAAGACGTTCCTCTTGAAAACAACCAATACGGGAACTGTACAAATATCAATGCAGTACGGGGCGGGCATAGGCTCCATCTTTGGCAAGGGAGAGGAAACCAGTGACGGTGGATTTGTGCTCGGCAGCATGCAGGGCAATGCTTCCTGGGATTTTCATTTATACAAAACGGACAATACAGGAGCAACGATATGCAATGACACAAATATCGCCGCGATACAGAATCCATACACACCGCCCACTACAATTCCTATCGTACTTACTTTTTCAGGTGGTACCGAAAGCAACGGATCCCCACTGACCACTGTTGTAACAYCTGTAACAAATGTACTCTGTATAGATGCACCCTGTAGCCCACCTCCTGCTCCAACCTTAACAACCACGGATGTCAATGTCTGTATTTCTGAAACCGGAGTTACATATACTACCCAAACGGGATTCACCACCTATACCTGGACGGTCANCGGGNGGAACGATTGCAAGTGGGCAGGGTACRAAYAGCATTACGGTAAATTGGGGTACTGGCTCCAGTGGWACAGTGGACCTGGTAATTGACAGTGCTGGTTGCATTGGTAATCTCGGYACGGAAAGCGTGAGCATAGCRGATCCARCRCCAACACTTTCTGCAACAAATACCAATGTATGTGAAGGACAAACAAGCGTCACCTATACCACGCAAGCTGGGTTCAGCACTTATACATGGACCGTTGCAGGAGGTACAATCACAAGTGGTGCGGGAACCAATAGCATCACGGTTGATTGGGGCACTTCGGGAGCGGGAACAGTTGATCTTACCGTTGTAGACGCCTTCGGRTGCASCGGTTCTCTCTCMGCGACRGAAAATGTCACGATCAAYRCCAATCCRAYACCCACAYTKACSGTTACMGATACTGTCGTTTGTGAAGGGCAAANCNGGAGTTACCTATACCRCACAAGCTGGATTTTCYACCTATACATGGACAGTGTCCGGAGGAACAATCGCCACYGGCGCTGGAACCAAYAGCATCACTGTAGATTGGGGAACTCCCGGTGGTGGAACGGTTGATCTGACGGTGGTTGATGGAAACGGATGCTCAGGCTCACTCTCTTCAACTGCATCCATCAGCATCAATGCCAACCCCACCCCCACACTSACTGTCCTGGACACAGTGGTATGTGATGGCCAGGCRRGTGTRGTGTTTACAACACAGTCCTTTTACTCCAGCTAYACCTGGACGGTTDCCGGTGGAAGCATTGTATCTGGTGCTGGAACGAACAGYATCAATGTGGATTGGGGAACTCCTGGTGGCGGAACCGTTGATCTGACGGTTACGGATACCAATGGATGTACAGGGTCCTTGTCCTCTACGCAATCRGTTTCAATCAATCCGAATCCCACRCCKACTCTATCYGTAACSGACACCGCGGTTTGTGAAAATSAGCTCGGTGTTACCTATACAACCCAAGCYGGATACAGCACCTATACCTGGACGGTCGTTGGCGGTACGATTGCAAGTGGAACAGGTACGAACAGCATAACTGTRGATTGGGGAATAGCAGGAGGTGGCACTGTTGACTTAACAGTTATAGATACAAACGGATGTTCAGGATCACTTTCTGYAACAGAGACGGTTTCGATCCTCACAGCTCCAATTGCCAACATCACGCCTTCGGGAAGCACTTCCTTTTGCACCGGTGACAGTGTTCAGCTTATGTCGGATATTGCAACTACCTATTTATGGYTACTCAACGGAAGTTCAACCGGTTTGACCACTCAAGGAGTATATGTTACAACTCCTGGAGCTTACCARGTTGTAGTTACCAATGCGGCCGGATGCCCCGAYACCTCTGCGATTACCACCGTARTCGAAAATCCAACACCKGTGGCAAACATAACCCCYTTGGGRCCCATTACATTCTGTGCAGGTGGYAGTGTGACCTTRSAGGCAGACACAGCATCAATCTACCTATGGTTYCTAAATGGTACCAGCACCGGACAGACAAGTCAGACCATCACGGTTTTCACAGCYGGGGCTTACCAGGTTGCCATTTCCAATGCCTTCTGTCAGGATACCTCYGGGATTGTTCTGGTCACGATCAATTCCTTACCAACGATTGACACTTCGGCCACCGTCATTGATTCCAGCAATTGCGGAAGCAGTGATGGATCGATAACTGGTACCGTTGCTGGTGGCAATGCACCTTTRACCTTTGAATGGACCAAYAGTCTSAGCGTYRTTGTCGGTRGCTCCCTTAATTTGACCAAYGTRCCKGCAGAYACCTATACGCTCCTGGCAACGGATGCCAATGGATGTACCGCRRCRATAAGTCTAACCATTAATGATATTGGTGCACCTCCAACACCTGTTGCCAGTGCGGATGCGAGCTATTGCCAGGGGGATCYCATCGCGGATATAACTGCTACCGGATCAGGAGGCACACTCATTTGGTATTCGGATGGATTGCTTACGGATTCTATAGGTACGGGTTCACCCTTTACMACRGGGRCAAYARGTACCGATACGTTTTATGTTGCTGAAACGGTTGCCGGTTGCGAAGGCKYGGCTGATATGGTCATCATAACTATCAACCCAACACCCTTGCAACCCGTTGCCGGAGCAGACAGCACCTATTGTGMGGGAGCTCTTATTGCAGATTTGACGGTAACCGGCGGTGGTGGAATATTTACCTGGTATGCTGATCCACTATTGACAATTACGATGGGGACCGGCAGCCCTTTTGCATCAGGTATTACYGCATCTGACACGGTCTACGTGACGGAATCAGTTGCTGGATGCGAGAGTCCTGCGGATACCGTAATTATYACTTTCATTAGCGTGCCTGTTGGACTAACGGTGAGTGGAGATACCTCTTACTGTCAGGGAGATCCAGTTGCCGATCTCATTGCAACRGGATCRGGGGGTGTGATTACCTGGTATTCYAACAGTGGGTTAACGGACACGGTCTTTACCGGRTCACCATTTAGTTCCGGAGCCATTTCTGATACCACTTTTTATGTGACGGAAACTTCCAATGGCTGCGCGAGTGCAACTGATACCGTGAACATAACTTTTGCTACTCCTCCATTAATCGGATTAATAASMAGTGCTGATTCAATTTGCCCKGGAGGTAATGTAACACTTACTGCCGGAGGAGCAGATTCCTATTCGTGGAGTACAGGTGATACSGGTTCGGTGATTGTGGTAAATCCAACAGTCTTAACCGTGTACACGGTGACCGGYACAACAARTGGGTGTSCRGGTYTACCRGTATCTATCGCCATTATAACGGATCCYGGGCTCAACCCTATAGTGACAATYGACCTGGGGCCAAATGTGACCATCTGCCAGGGAGGAAATRTAACATTGACTGCTTCGGGCGCYGACTCCTATCTATGGAGTACCGGTGATAGTACCATTTCTATTACAGTGAGTCCGACGGTAACTACTGAATAYTCAGTAATTGGATTCACCAATTCCGGATGCRCGGATGCTTCYGACACCACSACGGTCARYCTCAATAGCGGAGGGATCGYAGCRGGATTTACGGCCAGCCCYACYAGCGGCAGCATTCCTTTAACTGTGTTCTTCACGGATACCAGCACGGGAGCTGTTACATGGAATTGGGATTTTGGAGATGGAACTGGYACYTCYACGGATCAGAACCCCGACTATACCTACACGGGTGGTGGAACTTTTGAGATCATCCTCTCTGCRGTRGATGCCAATGGTTGTACGGATACAGCTACAATGACCTTGATCTTAGATGCAACTGAAGAGRTTTTTCTTCCGAATTTGTTTACGCCAAAYGGTGATGCAAGCAATGATGTACTCTATGTAAGRGGTAATGGTATTGACAACTTATTGCTGAAAATATATGATCGTTGGGGAGAAAAGGTATATGAAGGCACCTATTCYCAGATCTGGGCACTKGAAGACACTTAYCCKWCAGGCATAGGATGGGAYGGCACATTCAATGACCAACCTATGAATCCRGCAGTCTTTGTATATATGTTAACGGGSTCCTTTATCAGCGGAAAGGCGATTGATRAAAAAGGGAATATAACTTTGGTGAGGTARAATGAGAAACTCAAAAACGAAAATAAGGTTGTTTCTGGATTTGGTTTCTGAGGRTCCTGCCTGGCAGGCTTTGAAAATCAGGYTTGCAACCCCCCRCTCTCCTGAAGTGCGCTTGYGCGTCACCTCAGTAGAGCTGTCCCCCTTWAAGGGGGACAGTTTGATCGCGGAGCGAGCAAACWGGGGGTCCCGCCCCGGCAATTCAATAATAGATCGAATAARCCTTCTAARAACTCACATCTTTCTATTATTSATACTTAYYGCTCAGKTRGCTTSCKCYCAGGATTTTCATTTCTCCCAATAYACRGCRACYCCGCTYGCCACCAATCCGGCTTATGCCGGMACGTTTGGMGGTACACACCGYGTTATCCTGAAYTAYAAGGATCAGTGGCAGGCCTTTGGCGCCGCTTATAAGACCTATGCGCTGTCCTATGACTTCGTCCTGTTCAAAGACAAATGGGAGAGCGCCCAACTGGCTGGAGGGCTATTTGTTTATAAGGATGAGGCCGGTGACACAAAATTCAGCAATACCAATGTTGCACTAACTGCGGCCACTTTAGTGAAGCTAAATGACCATCATAACYTATCMGCAGGTTTGCAAGGTGGCTTTGCTCAAAAGGCAGTKGRMWTYTYWKMMRYWACTRCVKMNNCAATCWSWKMKMMAWCRGMWMKSAHAMYTSYRMYWKSAGTATAGGTGAGACSAATTCTTTYGACAACCAGTCATATGGTGAYTTTACGGCTGGTCTCGCYTGGTTATATACCAAGAASAASAGTGATCGATTTGCAGATGACCAGATCAARGCACGTATTGGTGTGGCACTTTATCATCTCAACAAACCATCACAGGAGTTTTATGATCTCAATGATGATCGGCTCTATTCTAAGTTTAGCCTCAGTGGAGATGGKTATGTCGGAATCAAGGGCACGCGGCTGGGTTTGGTGCCTTCATTCCTGTTTGCCAATCAAGGACCGACAAAAGAAATTCTCCTGGGTTCGATGTTGCGCTATCGAATAAAAGAAGGCGCGTTGACAAAGGGGTTTCCACAAGAGGCAGGTGTATCYATCGGAGGCTATGCAAGARTGGGAGATGCATTCATTCCSGCATTTTCATTGGAGATYGCCAATTTTGTTTTGGGAATCAGCTATGATCTCAATACTTCTGATCTTAAAACTGCGACCAATGGACAAGGAGGTTTGGAAATCAGCTTGAAGTTCTTAAACCCCAATCCATTTATCMGGGCAAAGTCACAGACGCTTCTWTAAGACAGTSCGYAGCGGACTGGTCYAYTGTAGCAACGGCAAAGRTGGATGCCACGGACAGCCCTAATTATTCCTGGCAATCTTCAATATGTGGTTTAGGTCCTGCTGGGATTTAATGCGTTGAGGTTGTACACTCATCACAAACGTATAGCTGGGATTCTCCTGAGACGCCAGTGATTCGAAGTCTATATTGCTGTATCGCCATGCCGGGAAAAGTGCAATTTTATCATCCGGCAATACAGTCAAAAATCTRAAGTTGCTGTCGGTTGGATCCAGGTAGAAATCGTCCAGATAATCGGTGTTGACCTTTATAACAGACTTCCCGTCACCCGGAATACCGTAAACGTATTTGATCTTATACGCTTCATTCCCGATCTTCTCATTCATTTCAAATTTGGCTGTGATCCTTATTGCATAATCCTGCTTCATCAACCGATCGAAATTRTAAATRCCRAAGCCAGCTACYTGCATRCTYCTAAACACCCGCGCTTCYGYMGCYAATCTCYTTTCCTCTACMGCMACCTTWACCATGGTMKCKTCATAGTCTTCTTTCCATTGTTTGGGWGAAAATCTAAASRCATAYTTCAAAGGCATGACRAGTCTTGCGTTCAGCGCAAARGTCTTCCCCARYTTCTTATCRGAAACCTTYARCTTRTAARTRGMWCCCTTGATTTTCTTTACYTCACAATGCCGGGACTGYGTCCATTYYGGAAAYYTATGYCCSGARACGCTTTCCCATACCAYWARTGCTGMAGGATACCGATTGCCCTGATAAATTACATGGTCGGCAWAGAGATCATAGGTCCTCAATCCGAACTCTTTGGCTTTATTCTGATAGGCTGGYTTGTGTGCGTTTTTCCTGATGAGATTGTAATTATCMCCAAAGTAGACATCTATAAAGGAGTTGTAATTGAGTACGAAGTAATTTTCATCAAARGGAATTTTAAARGGTGGCTGCAGTTCCTCAATTYTATTCKCAATSTGGATTCGCCGAAGATTTGGTTCAGTTTTAGAGTAATCGCGGAATTCCCATTCTCCCGTACTGTCATTCAACGCAAAGAAATTGTAGTCCGTACCCTCCTCATCTGTCGCAAAGCGTACGGAGATTTTTTTACCCTTAGCCAGACCCAACTCAATAATCCCCTGCATAGCCCTCAATTCAAACATACCAGCGGTTTGCATTTGACGCGATTGTCCACCTACCTGCAAATCCATGGGGATTCCKGAAAGCAAAATATCTATCTCATCCCTAAACTCCCGGTAAAGGATRGTCGCSYTYCCCTCAGCCAACCTATCCGTCGAATCTGTTARGGCAAAYGCCGGAATGATAATRGTTGTTCCRGAAGAAATACGAAGCGTATCTCCTTTGGAAACATCAWARGAAAACCGCTCAAATYCTGGCGCTAGCTTCTCAAACGGCGGTTCGACAAAAACCATTTTGACCCTGTCTTTGCAAGACATTATAGTAACAAAGGATGCCATTCCAATGACATAGATTGATGGAGAGAGGGTAAATTTCATATTGGGGACTTRTTTRTTAGAYAATCTGCAAAGCCTGTTATTAATTTCGTAAWGGGACACGGTTCTTCACCCGTTCCCTGTAAAAGTGAACYGCAATGTCAGCATAGATGTACTGACTACCTTCAAAAGACCATCCAAAGGGAAAAGTTTCCACATTCTCCCATCTGGTAATCTCTTGCTTYTCATTGGTAAATCCATGGTTATAGGCTGTYGCGTAAAACCGCAATCTGGATTCAACATCCGACCAGGTATGGCTTCTGTAYTTATGCTCCATTATRTCATAGAAACACGAGAGATATAATAACTGACCAGCTAAGGAACTCAACCTATTAACCCTCACTTGTCTCTTCCAAGTATCAGAGGAATCCCCGCCGGTCAGTAGTTCAGTATATTTAGTTTGCAGTGTATCTACTTTAACAATTTCTTCCTCAAGCGATTCAACAAATGAGGGTTTCATCTGAAAACGCCCTATAGAGAAGTCGACAAGGCTGGCGCCAAAGTTGACATAGCCGACTTCCAAAGATTTTGTTTCAAAAAAGTCGCTGAACAAGGAATACCGAATGAGCTCCGGGAATACAATGGACAGCATCTTCCCCCGTTCTCCTACACCCTGAAWAATTCCATTGTCAATAATGGCTTGATTCTGCGTTAAAAAGTTTACTCCCTCCTGATATTCCCTCTTGTAAACCTGCTCAAACGGTATGGCTGGGCTCGTAAATAATATGGCGGTCAGTACAATTAGGAGGATCANTGAAWKGGTRACAGTSRTTGGTTTCYMBCMCACAATAACTCTTCGCGAGAAGCAGATATTTGKTAACCYGTGTCAGTCAAATACTGATTACTTCATAGGACAAACGCCGACAYTGTGTGAAATGGKAAATGGRAAATGGRMRATGGANAGWWRRAWGWWGGRWKWWGRGWKTARRATKTAGRGTTTAGGATTTAGGRTTTAGRRTTTAGGNTTTAGGNTTTAGGRTTTAGGRTTTAGRRTTTAGGRTTTAGGGTTTAGAGTTTAGAGTTTAGGGTTTAGGGTTTAGAGTTTAGAGTTTAGGATTTAGGGTTTAGGGTTTAGGGTTTAGGGTTTAGGGTTTAAGGTTTAAAAGCAAACTCAAATTAAGCGCCGATCCTCTAGTTAGCGTACCGACTCTTAAGATAAGCCAGATACTTTGGAAAGTTGGAGTCGAATTTGGATTCGAATTCCTCCTGGAATTCATTTTGTTGCTCGCGGTATCTTTTGAATGTCATAAAATAGGTGTTGTTGGGTATATAGCCTGACTTCAACAAATATTTATAGCTGTTACTGTCATTGAATTCAATGGTGTCGGAGCTGCTAAGCACAGCTTTGATCATGACCTTCTTTAGTTTCCGCTTCTCTTTCAGGGCATATTCACCCTCACCAAAACTGCTGTACAAACTATCCAGCCGCTGCGTTCCCCTGATCATGTGATCGCTGTACTTGACAATGTCGCCTAAGGCTCCCAGGTATTTCCTAAGCTCCTCCGAATCCCTCCCAAACTTATGTTCCATAAATATAATGGCTCCATTGTCACCCACGAACGTGGCCAGATTTTCATTGAACTTGTCCTCTCCTTTCGCGTACAGCGTTCCGTGAGTTAATTCATGAATGATCAACCTGGCAAGTCCCCCGGGAGATTTCTTCAGCATACTTGACAGGATAGGGTCGTTAAAGTAACCCAACGTCGACCAGGCATTGACACGACCGAGGTCAGTGTCATAATTTTCTTCYATTARTRTCTTCTCCTCTMCYTTCCCYTTTTCCAAATCGAAGAACCCCTTGTAACCCAATCCACCCAGGAAAGGGAAATACCATTCATACTCTTCCAGGGCAAATGGTTTGGCYGCGGTTAATACCCACAGTACCGGTTTACCRTGTTGGTCGTAGAGCTTCTTATAACTTTCAGAGTCATTGAGGCCAAGAGAGTCAATGGCAAACTCCCTGATCTCCTGGATCAGGCGCAACTTTTCCTTGTTCTTCTCAGGATAGTTGGGATCGCGCAAGAARAACTCAACAGGAACAGCTCCRTAGAGRATATTAAACTGACCAATACCCTGYTGTATTCCATAAGAGATCAAATCTCCATAGAATATACCACTRCCCAGGGAAAAAAGYAGTACSAGGTATAAGATCTTATTGCGTAAACGCATCAGTTGACGGGATCTACAATTCTACCATTCACCACATGCAGAAACTTTGCATCCTTCATCTTAACGGYTCCTTCTCCAAAGTCCTGYACACYTTTCAATCCCGTAAGACTTAGATAGGTGTCCTCATTTCGATGGAGCAAATCACCCTTCCGCCTTGTTTTAATCAGGAACATATTGTCTACAACACCGGGGGCGTATATCGGTGAATTGGGAATGAAAACATACCAGGACGTATCGGCTTTGTAAACAATCCTRCGYACCAGCACYCCCGTTACCGGCAATGATTGTATTAAGAATTCCATATTGCYSGGCAAATACTTTTCMGAGATTATCTCAAKTTCAATTGTTTYACCTGAGTAATTTTCGTCCGTCGCCATTTTGGGTATTAAAAAATGCACTGGACTTTTCGCCATATAAATTGGTGCAATATAACCCTGAATYAATTTGAAATTCTCAAAGCTCACTGCYAGATARAGAACCATGTAGATATTGAAGACCCATGATTGRAGGAGAAAGTAATTGGCWGCACTTTTTCCGTACATGAGAAAATAAGCGATGTAGGCAAAGTTGAAAATGGCTACAAGTCCCAAAATGATCTTGTAYTTAAAGGATGAGTTATTCAAACCAATATTCTTATCAAAAAATGAAGAGATATTTATCAGGTTGTTCTTCATTTTCACCCAGAGATGAATCGAAAAKAGCAAGAACAGGGTTGTGATRAGCGAGWAGTTCTTAGCGATTGGATTAATGAGCCAAAAATCATAAAAACCGTGCGCCAGAGCAGCCAGGATGAGAAAAATAGGCAAGGCATAATTTTTCCATCTATAATTTCGATGTTCGGATATGACCATCCCATAGCAAATAATTGAMGTAAAGAACATATGTGCCACAGAAGCAAACATGGCCCGCCCATACACGGCAGTRAGGTTRCTGTTGAAGAGATACTGGATGTTTTCGATAAAGGCAAATCCCAGGGCTGATACTGATCCATACAGAATGTAATCGAAAGGTTCGTCCACTTGCTTTGTGAATTTCAGGATAACCAGGAAAGGGATGATCTTCACAATCTCCTCCACCAAACCGATCCCAATAACACAGTACCACCAGTCATTCCAAAAGTTGCCATTGAGATTAAAATCGAAGGTTGCACCGATGAAATCAGACATAGGGTAAACCAGGAAAATAGATGAACAGGACATTAGAAACACGATGACGATATACTTCAACTGCTCCCTTTCAAATATATCCAACCAAGTCAGGTACTTGTACCACATAAGTGAAATGCTAAATGCTAGCGCAATGCTCGCCAGATARAGCAACTGCTCCCCTCCAGACTCCAGCCATCTTCCATAAATTGAGTAATTGACAAATAGCACCGGCACAGAGACGAGAACTGTGAAATAGAGCGTTTCATAAAACTTCTCCGAGGCAATAAATGTTTGCAGGTCGCCAGCAACATTCCAGGCATGGCGGAAGTCAATTACCCAGAAGTAAATAAACAACAGCGAAATTGCAAGTGTCAAAAATAGCATGGCAGTTACGAATACGAATCTGCCTAAAGGCAGGTACGTTCAGACGAATTTACAAATGTCTACTCTGAAAGACCTGGGAATTGATAAGGATAATCGTTTTGCATTACGAACGGCCTGGGTTATAACTAGTGGGGCATAATACTTCGGCTGAACCGCGATGTTTGTTTAATACCCCAATTCAGGCATTTTCACTCAACCGCTATTACCGATAGCCATTGTTGCGCGTGGCCTCTGCCCAGCACTTTTCGACCCGCACCAATTTTTTCATCATCTGGCACGCACAGTATGGCACATCCATAAACTTGATCTTCAAGCCATCATCTGTTATGTCAACACATCCAACTCTATTAATTTCTTTATCTTCATCACGAACTATCAATGGTGAAAACCAAAGTCTAACCATAAGCGCTAGCAATATGATAAA
Source organism: Flavobacteriales bacterium (assembly GCA_002400975.1). Classification (GTDB taxonomy): domain Bacteria; phylum Bacteroidota; class Bacteroidia; order NORP154; family NORP154. The sequence continues at coordinate 12,158 of NVRW01000010.1, forward strand.
GCCATTATATCTCCCAATACGAACGGCAAATGGGATTTACGATCTTCGTCGCCAATGTGAATGACCAAATTAGATGCACCTTGCTCTATCTTTATCCAACAATATGATGCACCTGATCGTCATCGGAGCGGTCGCTCTATCAATAATCTGGCTTTTCATCCGCGTGCTATTCTCTTTTCTGTTTCGGATTCAACTAAAAACCATTCACATGCAGCGGCCAACCGCTGGTGCTGAGAGAGAATCAAAACAACCAAGCAAACTCAAAACGGAACTTCTTGAAGCCGAAGCACAACTTCGGAAGTTGGCTTATCTGAACACAACCATCCAAACAGATCATCAATTCTACACTGATCAGGACATGATTTCTGACTATTATCTTGTGGTTGTCTACGACAAAAAAAACAAGACGCCTTTATTAAGTTCCAGACACTATTTTAATCATCAAGTGATTGGTAAAATGCTTAGAGGCGATGAAACGGCCATCGGGTCCACAAGTATTAATTTGAGTGAATTTGAGCCAGATGAAATATTCTTCTGTGACCGGCTATCAGCGAATGTAAATCATGCTTATTATCAACGGTATCGGAGGTACATATTCCTCCAATATTACGCTGAAATTCACAATCAGAATCGGAGTCGAATGTACATTCTGATGGCGCGCAGTGAACAGCCCGAAAAACTGTTAACCAAATATTTGAGGTTAGGGCTGGTTATTACCGGGTCAGTTTTACATAATGGCATCAAACATTGGGTGCTTTTAGGAAACGTAGAGAAAAACTATCAGTACATCACATCTTCTGTTGCCTTTGGTTTGGGGCTTAGATTGAAAAAGATGTTTCATGTAATTAAATAGTACGCATGCAAAAGTTGATCGGTTTCCTCAAGTTGATCCGGTATTTCCATGCCTTGCTGGGATTGCTCCCTTTTATCGCTCTATTCCTGGTAATTGAACACCAAATGGGCGAGAATTCGATAGATTGTGAATTAAACGCGTTGCATTTCATTGCTGTGTGCATTGGGGTGGAATTGCTGATGATGACCGGCATGGCACTGAATGACATTGTTGATCGGGATATTGATAAAATTAACAAACCGGACACGCACATAGTGGGCCGTGTAATCTCACTAAAAGGATCCCGGCAGATTTTTACAATCCTCACCATTTTAGCGGTACTGGTTTCAGTTTATATCGTCTGCTTTGTATTTATTGAATGGGCCTATATCAGCATCGGCGTTTATCTTCTTTCTTTGGCTTATAATTTCYACCTGAAACGCAGTCCGTTATTTGGGAATGTGACTATGGCTTTCCTGGCTGCGCTCATTCCGTTAACAATCATGTTTTTTGCCAGAGAATGCTTGGATGCCCTGGGTGATGAAAGAGTCTATGTGCTTATTCTGTTCTACGCTATTTTACCTTTCCTGATCATCATTCCCCGTGAGCTCAGCCTGGATATATCTGATATGGAAGGAGATAAGGCCTGTGGGGCCAAAACGCTGCCGGTATTGATCGGCGCAAATAGAACCAAGGGAATTGTGATCGCCATGCTAACCGTCACCTTGTTGCTTAGTTTTGTGGTGATTTATAAATTTCGATATCTAATGGGCACTTTACTAGTGGTTGACCTTTTGATCACTGTCTACATCTACAAACTTATCTCGGTTCAATCGCGTATTGATTATATTAGAATTGGGCGTTTCCTCTGGTTTACAATGATCCTGGGATTGATCGGAGCAACATCAGTTACACTGGGTTTAGTGTAACCGCATTAATTAGGTGAGAATGAACAAAAAAGCAGACAACGGGAGCGAGAGACGAAACGACTTTCTGAAAAATGTTTTATCCAGAAGCAATGTGGCAATAGTGATCATCATCTACGTCCTGGTTTCGATTAGTGCATTTACCTATGGCGTATTTGAGTCAAATTGCGCACTGGTACCTGAGATATTCTTGTTCATCGGAGGTTATGTTTTCTATACACTTGTTGAATACCTCATACACCGTTTTATTTTCCACTCCAGCTGGCCCRCTTTAAGAGGAAGCTGGTCTGCCGTCCTTCATAAGCTTCATCATGATCATTCAAGAGATAAGGACCAGTTGGCCGTCCCCTTAACAATGGCGCTGGTGGTTGCAGTGGTCATTTATTGTCTGTTTTGGGTAGTAATGAGAACCTATGCGCCCTTTTTCTTTTCCGGTTTTCTGATTGGGTACAGCACTTATTTTTTAATGCACTTTTTGATCCATACCAAGCGGCTCCCCCAGCATGTTCTGCGCAATCTATGGGTTCATCACTATAATCACCATNACAAGGATGAACGCAGGTGTTTTGGGATCATTTCAACAATTTGGGATCGACTCTTTGGAACGTTGCGAATGAAAAACGATTAGTCCTTGTCACAGATCGATGTGAAKSKRMRWRSSWYSYWSYYYKCDKSARYKRRMKCASTACTGGTTTCCATCATTCTTGCTTGATGGTAAGTAGTGAACCTGGCACTTCACGAAATGRTAACAACCCACAAACGGCCCACATACAGAAGGTTGCACACAATTCAGGAAGATAACCCCTACGGTCGCAATCCCGGTATATGACCAACGGCTTTCATTTTTTCCTCGTTGGAGTGATTAAACCCCCAAATTCGAAGATGCGTTTAGATTGGTAATTCGCAGAGGACCTAGTTGAAGTACTCAATGTAAGCCAGGCCATTTTCCACATACTTTGGATCGTGGGTGGATGTAATGCTGTCTTTGGGGAAAAGTTTACCCGTATTGTGATAGTGAAAGGCATCTGCATATCGTTTCTTCCTCAGCAAGTGCCCATACTCCATCTTGATCCATTTCGCACCCCAATCAAGGGCATCTTCCCCACGTATATCATTTACCTTCACGTCCAGGTGCAAACACTTATATCCCATAAGCTGAAAAGGTCCCCAGGACCTCGCTAAGTTTTTCAGGGCTTCATCGGATGCATCTCCAATTACCGACTGATCAATTTTCTCAAATGTTCTGCCCTTTTGGTCTCTGACTTTCTTGAGCCTGTTAAAGATGTGCTTTTCGTAGCGTGGTTTTACCGGCTTCTTACCCGAACATTCCAGCACGATCAATGCCTTGAGATACGGCGCAGGAAGATGATACTTCTCGGCCACTTCCTCCACCTCACTCCCGTAATTGGATTCAGTCATCTTAAAAGCATTCACTGTGGACCTGCCGCCTTTGTTGAAGTRAACCGAGAGGTARCGTTGRGCTTTGTCAGCATAYAARAGCACGGTCTTATTATCGTGCAGGAAGTAAGCAACYGTRCCAAAAGATGACCATATAAGCAGCAATATCAGCCACGTCTTGCCAGCCCTTGCCTTGCGTACCATGCGTTTCCTCCCTTTGACCATCTTTTGATTATTCTACAATTCGCTTTTCAAAGATTCTTACCTGCGAAAAATTACGGGCCTTATGCAGGGTTTTTTTGCTCCTCCAGTCGCTCCAATTCTGCAACAACTGTTTCCCAAGCCTCCATCAGTTCAGCCAGTTCCTTTTGCTTTGCYTCATATGCATCAAAGAAGCCTGCCTCACCCGACAATTCCTTAAATTTAACCGGATTTAAAAGGTCCTCATCGTGCTGTTTGAGTTGCTTTTCCAGTTCGTCTATTTCTTTTTCTATACGGTCGGATTTGTTCTTTGCCTTTCTGTGGTCTTTCTGCCATTGCTTCCTGGCCTTATATCCCAGCTGATGCGCCGATTCCGTTTTCTCTTTTACCTTACTGGATTTAAGATTGGCCTGTTCCAATATCTTAAGGTCAGCTACATTGCGCGTCTCCAGAAAAGCTGTAATATCTCCGATATATTCCTTTATCTGCTTGTTTTTGAATTCATACACCTTGCCAGATAAAGAACTAAGAAAATCCCTGTCATGTGATACAATTATAAGGGTACCATCGTAGTGCATTAAAGCTTTCTTTAGAATATCCTTGGAGAGCATATCCAAATGGTTGGTCGGCTCATCCATAATTAGCAGAGAAACCGGCTCYAAAAGAAGCTTGCATAGTGCCACTCTTGCCCTTTCCCCCCCAGACAGAACAGATATCTTCTTTTCTACTGTATCACCAGAAAACAAGAAGGACCCTAACAAGGCGCGAACCTTAGAAGATGATTGTTCAGTCGCCGCATTGTTAACCGTCTCCAAAACACTCAGTTTTTCATCCAGGAGATCGGATTGATTTTGGGCGTAATACCCAATTTTAACCAGATGTCCGAGTTTCAAATCCCCCTGAAAATCCAGAGTTCCGGATAGAATCCTGGCAAGAGTAGTCTTCCCCTCCCCATTTTTTCCAACGAAGGCCACCTTTTCCCCTTTATTCACTGAGATCGAAATATCATTTAAGACCTCTACACTGCCATAGTTCTTGAAGATATTCCTGGCCACAATCGTTACTTTTCCCGAGTGTGGAGCAGGCGGAAAGCGAAATTTCATCACGGAATTGTCCGAGGCATCGATCTCCACGCGATCCATTTTGTCTAACTTCTTGATAAGTGATTGCGCAAAAGCAGCCTTACTGGCCTTATACCTGAATTTCTCAATGAGCTTTTCTGTYTGTTTGATCTGCTGATCCTGATTCTTCTTCGCCTGTATCTGTATGGTTTGTCTTTCCTCCCTGAGCTGTAYATATTTTGAGTAGGCGGCCTTGTAATCATAAATCTGTCCWGCWACRATCTCGATMGTYCKRTTKGTAACGGCRTCCAGRAAKGTCCTGTCGTGAGAKACMAGTATRACWGASCCYSCATAATTTYTYAGCCATTGCTCCAGCCAAATGATAGACTCTATATCCAGGTGGTTGGTCGGCTCATCAAGTAAAATACAATCCGGCTTTTGAAGAAGAATCTTGGCCAACTCGATACGCATCCTCCACCCGCCCGAAAATGTGTTTGTCTGCTTGTCAAAATCCTCTATTTCGAATCCGAGACCCTGTAACACCCTGGAGCATTCTGCCTCCAGGTTATAKCCATCCATTGCGATAAAGGCYTCCTCCATCTCACCAATTTCCGCAATCTGCTCCATATAGGCTTCACTTTCCGTATCCGTACGCCTTGCCAGATCCCCGCGAGCTTGCTCCAACTCTGCCTGAAGTTTCTTAACCTTTGTAAACGCCGTTTGAGTTTCCTCAATTACCGTTTTCCCATCGGYAAAGTCCAGGTCCTGGGTGAGGTAAGATATTTCATAATTCTTSGAAGTTTGAATACTGCCCACATTGGGTGGCAATGCTCCGGACATCACATTGAGCAGCGTAGATTTTCCTGCTCCATTTTTCCCGACCAATCCGATACGCTCGCCCTTATTGACCATAAAGGTGATATCGTCAAAGAGAGATTGACCACCAAAATATACCGTTACCTTACTCAGCTGTATCACCCCACAAAATTACAATATATCAGGAGCTGTGTCGCTCCATCGATTTGGTAATCGCATTCTTGCTCCTATTCTTTAAATACCCATTGAAYAGTATAGAAGACACAATAACCAAACTTCCAATATAAAATCCAGGTTTCATATATTCCGAGGATCCAAAGAACATCAGKGCCAGCAGGATGGCGTAGATCGGCTCAAGRTTCAGGCTGATTGCGATCGAAAARGGGGTAACCACYTTCATCAATTCCACCATCGCCACAAAAGCAAAGGAGGTACATACCAACCCCAGRAACAYAAGGTAGSCGACATCAGCGGARGTCGGCATAAACATSGYCAAATCCACATYCCCGAAAAGGAAAAAGTAGGCGCTCAATACCAATACACCCCCCAACATTTCGTAGGAAGTGATCACCGCMGCATCGTATTTTTTTAYGAACCGCGCATTAATTACCGCAAACAGGCAACCCAGAAATGCMGCGAGAAYGCCAAGAACAATTCCCAATTTGTATTGAACCTCCAGRTTGAAGATAAAATACAATCCACCTATAACCACAAGGCCAAGAAATACTTCATAAAGAATCAGTTTTCTTTTGAGGAATAATGGCTCAAGGAAYGCCATAAAGAAGGTSGTRGAAGAAAAACAAATTAAAGCAACCGACACATTGGAGACCTTGATCGCCATGAAAAAACWCACCCAGTGTGCTGCCGTRATAAAACCATTTAAYACCAATTGAGTGACTGACCTACCAGGCAGTTTAAACTCGATGCCCTTCACAAAAATGTAAATGGAGAGGCCGASCAGYGCAATCAACATGCGCCACCAAACTAAGATTTCCGCATCAAGTGTGATCAGTTTKCCCGCGATACCACTGAATGCCAGCAGCAGYACCAAAAGRTGCAAATACATCTGATCGRCKAGCGTTTTTTTCATRAGGCTGCGAAGATACGATTCGGATCCATTAATTAAGGGATAGGTATAGAATAAGTTGAGCGGAATTGACGCARTAATTTTGTTCTTTTTCAACCTGCCTGCCGGCAGGCAGGGGCGCAAAAACTGCGAATAGCCGTAGCTATTTAAAGGTTTTGTAACGCAGAAAAAGGGCAAAAGAACAAGTCAAAATGATCAAGTTATTCTATACCTATCCCTAAGTGAATATGGTTATCTSCANTTTMAAAAACGGACAGGATTTAGCAGAGAGCTATCTTGTCGTTAATTCGTAATTGACTAAATTCATCGCATGAAATGCCTTTGGATTATCCTGTTTTGCCTGGTTGCGGCATTGCCCACATTCTCAACGGGAGATGGAGATGAGAAGTTGCGCCTGGCAATTCTATACTTCGATAATTCAGGCAATAGCGAGAAACTGCAAATGCTGCGCAAGGGATTGGCMGATATGCTRATTACYGATCTATCCAAGRTTAAATCACTTGAYATTGTRGAACGTGCCAGATTGGAAGAGATCATGAARGAACAGGAAATGTCAAACTCCAAAAGCTTCGACGACAARACAGCCRCTGCAATGGGAAAGCTATTGGGTGCCGAAACCATYCTAACCGGATCTTTCTTTGAAATGATGGGTACGCTGCGCGTTGATGCTCGCTTTATAGATGTGGAAACGGGCAAGATCCTGAAATCCGATGGAGTACAAGGCCCGGTCGGCGAATTTTTTACCTTGGAAAAAGACCTCGTTGATAAGATTATTTCCAATCTGGAAATTAAACTTACAGATGATGAAAAAGCATTTTTAAAACTAAAYAAAGARTCACAGAAACTGAGCTACGAAGACGCMTTGGYATKYYMWSAMRRMTWRSMMSYMWYGGMTTKGKGRMMKMMRCYWSMRSMRMRRSCKRAWYKWKAMYSWGWBSYRRMAWMCAGTCCCRGGTTTGAGCCTGCCAGCAAGGCCCTTCAGAGTTTAGCGAGGGAGCCTGCCAGTGTGGAAATACAAAATGGAAAACCTGAAGAAGTAATGCGTGGAAGCGGAGATCCCCTGAAAGGGCTCAATATATCCAGGGCSCTGTCTGAAAATACCGTTGGGAAATACTATGCCCTCATTATAGGCATTGATCAGTATAGTGGAGAATGGACCAGYCTGAACAACGCAGTGAACGATGCAATGRCGATYGAAAAAACGTTGAAGTCCAATTATCGATTTGACGTGTTCCAAACATTGTATGACKCCGAAGCAACSAGATCTGCAATTATGAAAAAACTGGAGTGGCTGGTGAACAATGTGAAAGGGGAAGACAATGTATTCATCTACTATTCAGGTCAYGGTGAATTCAAAAAGTCGATGAACAAAGGGTATTGGGTMCCGCAKGATTCAAGAACCAAGTCGGTATCGGAGTATATTTCTAACAGCGACATCCAAACTTTCCTAAACGGAATCAAATCGAAACACACGYTGCTGGTTGCRGATGCCTGCTTTAGCGGTGACATCTTCCGTGGCTCTACGGTTTCCGTGCCTTTTTCCGATAGTGAAAAGTACTATGAAAAAGTSTACAATCTAATCTCCAGGCATGCCATTACCTCTGGWGGTATTGARCCCGTAATGGATGGAGGCAAGGACAACCACTCTGTWTTTGCCTACTACTTTTTAAAGGTWCTGAGGAGTAACAAGAAGAAATATCTGGATGCTTCTCAGCTTTACGAGGGCYTGAAAATACCGGTGATCAACAACTCTGAGCAATCGCCAAACTTCAGCCCCATAAAAAACACCGGTGATGAAGGGGGCCAGTTCATCTTTATCCGTAAAAATTGAGGTTACATCTTGCCACATTGATCAGGTCCTGYCTCAAATTGTTCCTGGCCAGCRCGTTSCTGGGCATGCCCTTAGCAGCTTCAGCGGWTAAGACGATMGCCATTTCGTATTTTGACAATACTTCSGGGGACATCGCCTTTAATTCCCTGTCAAAGGGAATTGCTGATATGYTGATTACTGATCTGTCAAAGGTTCCCAAYGTGAATATTGTTGAAAGGGAGAAACTAGAGAAGCTGGTACAGGAAATTGAACTKGGCAGCTCCAGGTATTTYGATCAGAAGACCGCTCAAAAACTGGGAAAGGGTTTGGGAGCGSAGGCSATCCTCACCGGGGCATTCCTGGTTTTGGATGAACAACTSCGYATCGATGCGCGACTGATTGATGTGGCATCYGGCAATATCCTAACYGCCGAAGCAGTATCCGGAAGCAAAAACGATTTCTTTTCTCTACATGCCAAGTTGGTGCAGCTGCTCGTCAAAGAACTCAAAATCGATTATAATGCCAGTGCCGGAGCCAGGGCCAAAAATGTAAACCTCGATGCGGTGGTGCAATACTCSACTGCAATAGACTATTATGATAAAGGACTTTCGGCTGATGCGAGCGCCCTCCTGGCGAGTACCGTTGAAGATTTCCCCGAATTCACATTTGCAAAGAACAGGCTTGAATCCTTAAAGCAATGGTTGGTTGAAGTTGAAGCCGAACGGGAACGACTTATTCAGGAGGAGACCAAAAACCTGCTCTCAAATCTGGATGCGGATAATGCTGAAGTCGGGCAGCAGATCAACCAGATCTGGACGTCCCTGCTAACCGCGCAGTCCTACAGCAAGATAATCGCTATCAACAAACAGCTGAAGCAAAAGAATCTGGCGGATGACTTCAGGTTATACGGGGAAGGCTCGCCGATAACTTTTGGAGAAATGCGGCATTACTATGACGCATTCTCATTTTATATGCTGAAGGACTATAACAATACCCTGATTGCCGGAGAGGCRTTTATCAAGCGATATCCYACRAGCATGTATTTCGCCGGTATAAAAGCGAATATGGACCAGACGATTACTGAATTGGAGGCAAGAGAAAAGGGAAAGGCGGTAATTGACAAGCAGCTTCAAATGGCTGAATTTGAAACCTATATCGAGAAGTTTGATTGGATGGGGTCCAGGTGGCGGCTGGATTACATGAGCAAAAAGATGTACGAAAATTATAAGTCCATTTTTGCAAAACGCATCCTCAATTTCGGGGATAAACAGCTAATTGCCTATATCAATGCCGGAGGTGAAGAAGCRGATGACCTCTTTGARTTTAAGGATGTCGCTCTCCATTTTCTMGACGAAGAACTGCTGCGTAAGATCAGCGAAAAGGCAATTGGAGTTTACAGTGAAACCAGTCTGGARGATCGGGGTTTCCGTATTGAGGAATCAATAGATCGAAACCTGGAGAAGATTCAAAAGACAAATACACTGGTGGAGSAAGCCAGGTCAACGGCGAAGACCGGGCAATCTGAGGACCTGYTAAAATTGGTGAAGAACTTCCGCAACCTGTCSAARGGACTKGACTGGGAYCTSATGCTGRASATCAGYACAAARTTYATTGMGCTSCCATTTRATGAAAAGAATRCKTATCAACTCAGATCCGCCTGGGAAATGCAGGTGATCGCACTGGCCCACTTGCGAAAGCTTGATGGTGCAAAAAAACAGCTTGAAGCCTATAAAGTTGTAAAGGAACTCAACGATCCCGATCCGAAAAAGCACACAAAGGAGTACCGTTCTTTACGGACCACACTCAGTGAAGCGAAAAAATCTATCGCCAAAGCCGATCAGGATGAAATGACCTTGGCCATCTATAGAGCCAGGGCAGAAACGTATCGCGACAACCATCAGTTTGTGGATGAAGCCTACACGAGACGGGCCATGCTAGACAAGCTGGAGCTCAACGAGCAAGAAGGCGGCTTGCAGCTCTATATGTTGCTTACAGCCTATAGCAATATGGGATATTTTGACAAAGCCAGGCTTGTAGCCGCAGAGTTAAAGCGCAAGTATCCTACAGGCAGCTATACGGACAGCGTGGACTCGATGGTGAAGTATATGCCGGAATAAGATCGCCAGGCTGTAAGAGGTAAGATCGCTGTGCTGTAAGAAGTAAGACTAAATGCTTTAAGAAAAAATCCAAAAAATGGTGCAGGCTGTGATGCTTAACTAAATACATCTTACAGTGAGCGTCCGCCAGCTGGCGGACRAACGGTCTTACAGCAAAGCGGTGCTACAGCGCAGCGATCTTACAGCAAAGTGATCTTACTTCTCAACCGTCAGCATATACTCCGCCACTGCCATCCTCGTTTCTTCCGAGAGATAATTTTGAGGCGGCATCTCAGGGTAGTTCTCTCTCCTGTGGATAGGATTGGTAATATAATCCACAATACCCTGAGGATTATTGTTGTAAATCGCCTGAATATCCCTGGTTGGAGGCCCTATCATCCTAATATTGTATGCATGACATCCTGAACATACACCATAAAAGGTGAGCTTCCCTTTTTCCTCTGGCGATATTTCCCTTGGAGCCACAGGCTCAGCAAGCATAAATGATTTCACGGCTATAGAAGTCCTTACCTGACATTGGCCGAAGTCCCCCAAGCCAAAAGTGCGGTACTTGTTCTTATCCAGAATACAGGAACCAGTCCCCCCACCAACTGCTATGATGTCCGGCCCTTTGGCCTGTAACTGCGTTGCCATTAGCGCTTTCAGCTCACCACCAGGATCATTCCCATTATTGCTCATAAAATTATCCAGGATGACCAACCGGTCTGGGTTTGGCTCAGATTCAGGATCCGTAGCGACATTGGCGACCAATGTTAAATCTGTAATGGTTATACCGGCATTGTTGTTTCCCGTGATGATATTGCCYTCGATAGTAACATCATCAGCCGCCATTATCAGAATTCCCGTTCCTTTTGGAATACCTGATACAATTGAACCCGGCGCAGCGAAATTTTCAAGGTTATTATCAACTACAAAGTTGTTCCGTACAATGATGTCAAAACACGTCTTGATAGGTAGGCCCGGTGTAATGAATACCAAAAGACCGCCCGTATTGTCATGTGTGTAATTATTCTCAACAAGGCAATGTCTGGAATTTTCGATTTCAATACCCGCTACACTCGCATAGGTCTCATTGTGAAGCACATCGATATTATCACACATACCCACATAAATAGCYGCATCCTCAATCCCCGATAAAACATTGTGTTCAATGAGGCCGTTTTTTCCAAATTCGGGGAATATTCCGTACACACCAGCATCGACCACCCAATTGTTACGGATCACGAAGTTATTTCCAGCCTGCCCCATAATGCCATTGCCCTTGTAATTGATGATCTTGAAATTTTCAATCACAATACCGTTTCCAGAATATAGAAAAGCATCATTGAGATCCTTCTCTCCGTCCAAAGTCGGCCACTCCCCTTCAATGATGATTCCCTGAAAACTGATATCGTCTTTATCAACATAGACAGTTTCCTTATAAGTGCCAGGATAGACCCTGATCAGATCTCCGGGCTCAGCTTTTTTTACCGCATCCTGAATCTCATCCCCATCCCTCACTTCAATGATATTGCCCCCAAATCCGGCCAGAGAAGTATCAGTTCCAGTCAGTCCCGGGGTTTCACCTCCCTGTGCTTCATATAACTTGACCGGYGGTGGWGCTGTCGATTTTASCTCACTTTTAAAGAAGTACTTGCCRGCCAACAGGCCAGCCGCAAAAACTACTATCACCACAAATATTCTCTTTCCTTTCATAGGTCTGTTATTGTCATTACAAATTTAATTTACAACCAATCCCGGCTTCAATCCTGAAGGCAATTGATCAGGTACTTTAGGTTTAAATCCCTCATCAGTAAGTGTTTTCAAAAAGTCAACCAAACGATCCAATTCATAGTCGCTAAGTTTCGGTTCCCATATATGCCAATGCAAGTTAAGGTCTTCATCCTCAGGCACAGCATGTCCCCGACCTTTGGTGTAAAAGGCTACAGTTTCCCTAAGGGTCGCAAAACTTCCCGAATGCATATAAGGCGCGGTAACAGCCACATTTCTCAGACTGGGAACTTTGAATCCCGCACGAAACTTTGGATCATCATATGTCTTTTCCGCTCCAGGATCCAGTGGTAAACCGTCAGGCTCTGGAGTTCCCAGTACGGCCACCTGCTGGTTGGTGAACAGGGGAGGTGTATGRCACTCAGCACAGCGGGCAACAAAGGATCGAAATACATTTAGCCCCTCTATTTCTTCATCGTTTAAGGCTTCATGATAGCCGTGTGCGTAGTGGTCATAACGACTGTTCAACGAGATGAGGGAAGATTCAAATGCCGCAATAGCTGTGTGAACGTCTTCAACGCGTATGGCTTCTGTCATTGCAGGAAAGGCTACCTTAAACAGGCGTTTATAAGCTGGAATCTCATTTAAGGTTGCCACCAGATTTGCCGGTGTGTTTCCCATTTCTTCTGCTGAATACAATGGACCCTGCATCTGTTCCTCCAAAGAAGAAGCACGAGCATCCCAAAACAGCGATTGGAGGAAAGCGACGTTCCATATGCTGGGTGCTCCTCTCTGTAAGGTAGCCCCATCCATACCAAGTGCCCGCCCTTTACCATCACTGAAACCATAGTTGGGATCGTGGCAGGAGCTGCATGACAGGGAGCGATCTCCAGAGAGAACCGGATCAAAGAACAAGTATCTTCCCAAATCTATTTGCTGTGGACTGAATCCATCCCGCACCTTAGGTAAAGCAGATTTCAGTCCTCCTACCCCACTATTGAGCAATGATTCGTATTGTTGGTAGAGGTTTCTGCATTTGCATTCATTCTCATCTGTAAGCTCAAAACCAGGTGGACAATGAGACGCGAGCTTTATGCTATCCTCTTCACTCTGTACAACAAGGACTGCTGCTATCACAGCAATCACCATGAAGGTTATAACACGATAAGTTCGMATGTGGTGATTAAGAGATGGTCAGAATAGAAGATCAGTCTATGATGTTGGAACGAAATTTTGAAATGGCGGACACCAAACCATCCATTTTATCCCCAGTCACATCACCCGCATCAATCAACAAATCATAAGCTTCTTTTACGGTTGCTAATTGCTCTATCAGCGCGTTTACGTCCGAATCACTCCCATACTCAGTTAGAAAGGAAATTAAGTTCCCGATGTGCAACTGTTGCTTGTACACCTCATTGCGCAAGTGCTCAAGCAAACTCTCTGATTGTGTATCCTTAACCAGATAGAGAACAATATGCTGTGTTTCAGCCCACCCTCCACTGATAATATAACCAGCTGTTTTTAGCTGGTCATTGGATTCMAGGTATGTATCAAGTGCTTCATAYACTTCATTAATGATAACTTTCGCCGAATCRGTATTGCCSACATTCGCTATCAAACGCTCATTCACTACCTYATCSAGCACAGCGTCAAATCCCAAACCCTTRGCAAGATCATACGCMGCAGCGTAATACCTAAGAGCCTTTTGATTGTCATCATTCARTAATGCATGTCCAAAATCAGCCATGTAAACACCAAAGTTCATGGCTYTGCTTGATTCCAGCTGATACTTGCTTCTATTCCCCAGAGGRTTGCTCAGATCTTTGATATAMGGCGCATTAGCTGCTTTTAGTATATCATAAGTTACCAGGGGCGATGGGATGTTGGCMACCAAGGTGTGRAATTTAAAGTCCGCAATYTCACTTGCCGGTTCGGCRGGAGTTGCTTCTATTTCTACGGCTTCAAGTTCACCGCCRGAGCYACCAGTATTTTTWCCACCACAGCCACAAATGGCCAGTGACAACAGACTTATAGAAATGATCAATAGTTGCAATCTCATCCTTCAACCTTGCGAGGGGGGCAAATATAGGAAAAATGCATRGACGATTGGAGGCAGCAATTRCYCCTAAAYSACACYATTTCTYTTTGATCTTCAACGCCCATCCAAATGAGTACTATTAAGGATTGATCCAGATATCCTTGCTGGTTAAATTCTTAAAATAATGATCCTCCTGCCACCCAGGCACAGGGAATCAGCACYGCTCTCTTTGCCACCGCAATGACAGTCACTACAATGACAGTCACTATAATGAAAAATGCCGACGAAGAAGGATTCCAAAGACAAATTGCCACATTCTTTTTGCTATCTTCACATAGCGCCATGATCTCAGCATAAAAGAGCGTTTTYAATTGAAAAATCAAGGAATCAGATATAGYCTTTTTCTCTTAATCACWATGTGCTACGCRATGAGCGCCTGTGTCAGCACCTCCAATACGCTCGCCAAACGGGGAATTGAGAAACGGAAATATACCAAGGGATATCATTTGGACCTGCTAACCCGACCCACATCTCAGCAAAACATCACCTCGCTGAAATCTCTTTTAGTCAATACTGCTGCCCAACAGCGTTATGTGCAACTGGCAGCAGAAAACCCGGACAAAGAATCCCAACTATTGAAATTGACACCCAGGAGCATCCGAAAGCTCTTAAAGCAAATACGGAATTTACCAGATACCATTCTCTGTGGTGATGAACTCTCATTCCGATCAGGAGCAAAAGAACTGGTCAAGGTAATTGCTGTGGGTATTCAAGAGATCACCTATAAGAAATGTGAGAACCTGACAGGACCTGATTATGTGGTGAAAAGATCTTCTATAAGTATGATTGAATACAGCAATGGCCATAAAGATGTATTTGAGGAAAAAGATGCAAAAGAAGAAGAAGAAGAAGAAGAAGAATATTATGTGCAAGAATTCCCTGATGAAGCAACGGCAGTTATCACAAAAGAAAAGGACAGCTTAGCTATTGTATCTTTCGTACTGGGTATCTTAAGTCTTCTGCTATTCCCATACGGCGGTTTTTTATTGGCTATTCCCGGAATCATATTGGGGCTAAAGGCGCGTGCCAGAATAAGGGATAACGATGAAAAGTTATCAGGTGCAGGCCTGGCGAGAGCTGGTATCATCACTAGCATAATTTCAATCGGCCTGCTGCTTCTGGTAATCAGCCTTATAGTGGCACTAAACCTGTTGCTCATATAAGTGCTGGCCTGGTGAATGAGTCCAGCGAAGCGACCCRGACARTTTCAGTCKTCATYSACCATCTTTACTSGTTTTTYCACCYGGCGCKTTTGCTCYAATTCCCTGAGRCRYCAAAGAAGGATGCAAGAAGKAATTNRAAGSTGRTMYATYARGTTTTTATTCCGACAACCAATACATCGTCRATCTGTTCAAAATCACCCTGCCATTCCAGAAAKCTCTTTTCTATTGTTTTCTTCTGCTCATCCATGGGCATMATTTGAATKCGGAGTAACATCTCMAGAAACCGCTTCTTTGTAAATTTCTTCTCCTTCAGGCCCCCAAATTGRTCCATAAATCCATCGGAAAACAGATAAATGGCATCCTCTTTCTTTAGCTCAACCTGGTGATTCGTGAACTTAAAATCAAGTTCTGTTCTACCACCTATCGGCGTCCGATCCCCTTTTATTTCGCGATACATATATCCCCTCGTCTGTTCATCCAGGTTCATGGTAAAAAGACCATCARWMCCTTCTTCCATCTTTGATCCRCCACCTTCYGATTTGCGAAAAATGAAGATTGAATTYTGGGCWCCCGCACAYTSCATCTTGCTYARTTTTGCATCAAATACARYYAGRRCCATGTCCATWCCRTCYYTTGCTTCCTGCTYGGATCCCTTYCTGGTAAAYACGGATTTTATCCCRTTGCTGAGCTGKTTGAGAATTTCAGCAGGATYATCGATGTCYTSTTCTATTATYAGCTGRTTGAGAAGATCGTTGCCAATCATWGAYAAAAATGCTCCCGGRACACCATGCCCGGTACAATCACAGGCGGCWATGAATATTTTMTTCCTTTTTTCTGCAAACCAATAAAAATCCCCGCTTACAATATCCCTCGGTRCAAAAAACACAAAATGATCYGKTAGYGCCYTTTCCATTTCCTCWYTCTTTGGGAGGATGGCATTCTGAATATTGCTGGCGTACTCAATACTRTCCGTTATATCCYTRTTTTTTTCCTCTATCTCYTCCTTTTGCCTGCGAAGCTGTTTCGTTTTAATTCTAACCCTTTCCCGCAGCACCCTTCTTTGCCTCTTGAGTGCGGCTTCACGCAACTTGATATAGATAATTATACCTGCCACTACAGCAATGAATGACAATACCCTAAACCACCAGGTTTGCCAGAATGGTGGCGAAATAATGATATAAACAGACTTGCCCTCTTCGTTCCAAACGCCATCACTATTGGATCCTTTTACCCTGAAGGTGTATGAACCAGGGTCCAAATTGGTATAGGTCGCAAATCTTCTCCTTCCTACATAATTCCAATCTTTTTCAAAACCAACCATTTGATARGCATAYTGGTTYTTTTCYGGWATTCCRWARTGYAATGCGGCGAATTCAAAGGAGAACACATAGTCCTTATAAGAGAGGAATAACGTGTCCGTATAATTTATGGGCTTGGTGAGTCGTGACTCCAGGTCTTCACCGTGGATAACTTCCYGGTTGAAAACGCTGAATTTACCAATTACCATTCGRGGTGGGATCTCGTTGTCTGCAATACTGTCGGGATGAAAAACATTAATTCCCTCAATCCCGCCAAAGAACATCAGACCATTGGCCGACTTGTGATAGGCGCCGGTAGAAAATTCATTGCTCTGCAATCCATCCGACACATCATAATTTCTGAACGATTCGTTCAGCGGGTTGAATTTCGAGATGCCTTTATTGGTGCTAATCCATAAGTTGCCATGGTCGTCTTCCAATATASCGTAKACRATRTCATTNGGGNAGGCCMYCCWYYTTWTCYKSTGAYGAACSRCTTTGAWYRGGCATTCTCCAGTTCTCRAAWGTTTCYGAKTCRGGATYAAAYYTGATRAGGCCYCCACCYARGGTYCCRATCCACATRGYWCCRTCYTTWGCCTGCWTAATGCAGCGTACCCTGGCATCCGGCAACGACGCAGAGTCCTCCGGATCGCTCATATATCGCTTAAAAGTATTGTCGGCCGGGTTGTACTTGTTGAAGCCCCATTTGGTCGTTCCGATCCACATAACACCGTCGCTTGTTTGGCACATGGCGGATATTGACGACGAAGAAATCGATGATTCATCATTCATCATGGATTTGAAAGAGATCAAACTGTCGGATTTTACATCTATATATGCCAATCGACCATCGCTGCCTATCCATATATTACCACTCATATCTTCAAAGAAGGTCTTTATCCTGTTGCCGCCGAGGCAGCCCTTGCATTCCATGGCATATTTGGAATGAGTGGTAAAGGAGTCCTCTACCGGGTCGTACAGGCAGAGGCCGGTTCCGTCAGCGCCAATCCAAATCTTTCCATGCCTGTCCTTAAGCAAAGCCCTTATACTGTTGTTTTGCAAACTTCGCGGATCATTCGGATCATGGGTATAGTGCGTAAAAGTTCCRGTACTCAGATCTAACCKGTTCAGTCCTCCGCCCRACGTTCCTATCCAGGCTGCACCGTCATCATCTGTTGCGATGCCMCGTACATGGTTGCTGGAAAGRCTTGATGAATCRTGYGGATTKTGCCTGTAGGWGATAAATTTATCGGAGAGGGGGGAATATTTATTGATCCCCTCTCTTGTTCCGAACCACAGAACMCCGAAATCATCTTCATAGATCGAGTATACAGTATTGTCCGACAAGCTATTTTCCATCAGGGGATCGTGTAGGTAACGGTGAAACTTTCCGGTTTTCCTGTCCAATCTATTGAGTCCGCCATTGTGGGTTCCTATCCAGAGATTCCCCCGTGAATCTTCGCGAATTGCAGCAATATGGTCTTTCGACAGGCTGAAAGGATCATTGGGATCATGGCGAAAATGGTCGAATTTTAAAACGCTTGTATCAGCGTCAAAATTGGAAAGGTCTACGCGATTCAAGCCCCCGCCATAGGTTCCTATCCAMAGRTGCTSYTTGCTGTCTAAGAACATTGHGATGACATCRTTRCTGGACAGRCTCTCCGGATCGTCTTCATCATGGGGATAATGAATRAACTYCTCGGTATCCCTGTCAAACCTGCTGAGGCCAATTTTTCCCTGGCTGCCTAACCACAAATTGCCATTTTTATCTTCCAGGACYGACCGGGTCGCGCCGCCGGGGGCACTTGCAGGGTCTTTTGGATTATGCCGGTAATGAACAAAACYCTCYGTAGCAGGATCRTAGCGGTTCAAATTATTGTGGGCTCCKATCCACAATATCCCGGTTGTGTCTTCATAAATGGCGAACATAAATGTAGCCCCTAAACCAAGGCCCTTGCTCGTTTTAGTACCAGGGCCCCGTGGCCTAAACCGGGTAATGGTTCCTGTTTTCGGGTCTAACCTATTTAACCCTCCACCGTAGGTGCCCAACCACACCAGGCCCTTACTGTCTACAAAGTTGGATACAAAGCCATTGTTGGAGACGCTGTTGGTGTCACCTTGCTCATTTCTAAAAATGGTGAATTCATAGCCGTCGTATCTGTTCAGCCCGTCTTCGGTTCCAAACCACATATATCCATCCTGATCCTGGGTAATGCAAAAGACGATACTCTGAGACAGGCCCTCGTTGATAGAGAGGTGTTGAAATTCAATGGGCCTTTGCCCAAAACAGGCTGTTGACAGCCCTGATACCAATGCCGCCACCGAAACAACAATCGATTTAATCCAAATGTTCTTCAAATTCTTCAAAACTATTAATACATGTCAACGTGAGAATGAATATATATCTGCTTATCAAAAGCCAGGTGTTTGCCCCCTAAGCTATGAAATACGCCATAATATTGGCAAATTCCCCGTTTTGGGTAAATTTAAACGATGAATGCATTAAACCTGTCCCTTTCCAATATTAAATCAGCCGCTAAGAGAATTAGTGGGCATGTCCACTACACACCGATCAACAGCTCCACAAAACTGAGTTTAGCGCATGGTGTAGACTTGCATTTCAAATGCGAAAACTTTCAAAAGACCGGATCATTTAAAGTAAGAGGGGTACTGAATAAGTTGCAGAGTCTCACCGAAGAAGAGTGCCAAAACGGTTTGGTGTCCATATCAGCCGGCAACCACGCGCAAGCGATGGCCTGGGCGGCAAAGGCCTCGGRYATYAGCTGTACCATGATCATGCCGGCGACGGCTTCGAAAACCAAAATACAAGCCACTGAAGACTATGGAGCAGAGGTACTGCTCCCGGGTGATGTAAATACCGCCTTCGCCAAGATGTTGGAGCTGGAAAGAGAGGARGGTAAAACCCTTATCCACCCTTTTGAAGATCCRATGATCATAGCRGGACATGGKACTGTRGGYCTGGAAGTACTGGAACAATTGGACGGYATCGAAGCTGTAGTTATCGGGGTTGGTGGCGGRGCTCTCAGCTCCGGAATCGCGATGGCWGTGAAAGAGCAAAATCCAAATATAAAGATCTACGGAGTGGAACCYGAAGGGGCCAATGCCATGCAACAAAGCCTGGAAGCCGGGAAACCAYTGCGCCTTGAAAAAGTTGGATCCATYGCTGATGGTTTRGCCCCTCCCATGGCAGGTGAGCTCCCTTTTAGCATTCTTCAAAATTACATGGACGACCTGGTMACSGTRTCRGAGGATGAGATCAGAAGGGCCATGTACTGCCTGTTGACGAGAACTAAAYTATTGGTMGAACCAGCTGGTGCTGCAGCAACAGCAGCGATCATTGCTAAGAAACTCCCTCTCAAAGGACAACGGGTGGTTTCTATATTGAGCGGSGGAAATGTAGATTTGGACAAACTRCATGAATTGGTTCTYAATTAAAGGTCGTTGTATAAAAAAAATCAAGRATAACYTCCATGAAGACATTAGTCATCAATAAGCAAGAAGTTTCAGAACTCCTCACKATGGAGGCTTGCATTGAGTTAATGAGCACAACATTTAAGAACTTCTCAGCYGGGAACGCTATACAGCCACTGCGAAATGCATTATGGCTACCTGATAAGAGTGGMCTGCTYGGGATGATGCCRGCTTATACAGGTSATAAAGGGAATCTGGGCATCAAGGTCGTRTCSGTATTTCCCRACAATCATGCAAAAGGTCTGAGTTCCCACCARGGTGTGRTMCTGCTTTTTGAAAGTRAKACTGGTGAAATGTATGCAATTCTGGATGGCGATAGGGTAACGGCCATCAGAACYGCAGCAGCGTCAGCAGTAGCGACTGATGCACTGGCCAGTGAAGCTGCCGAAACACTTGCGATCCTSGGGTCGGGMGAGCAAGCCCTGCGGCACCTGGAAGCCATGCTCCWGGTGAGAAACATTACCAGYGTAAAGATCTGGAGTCGCAACGAGGAACACGCGCGAGCCTTCACGGATCARGTTAACGAAATTTATGAAATAACAGCRGAGGCAATTGCCAGTGBGGATGAAGCAGTGCATGGAGCGGATCTCATCTGYACCACTACTTCGTCAAAAGGGCCGGTTCTGAGTTCGRAATGGGTGAAAGATGGGGCTCACATTAACGCTGTCGGTGCCTGTACATCCAATGCCCGGGAACTGGAATCAGCCCTGGTCRCCCGGACAAAACTGTATTGTGATTGCCGGGAGTCATTGGTCAATGAATCTGGTGACTACCTGATGCCATTGGRGGARGGTTTATTTGATGAGACCCATCTGAAAGGAGAGATTGGCGAGCTYCTCAACGGCGAYGTACCCGGCAGGGAATCGGAGGAGGAGATCACCCTGTTCAAGTCCCTGGGAATGGCRGTGGAGGAYCTCTCTGCYTGTCATTATATTTACGAAAAGGCGRMAGMGCACAATCTWGGAACTGAAATAGAACTATAGCCTTAATGGCCTTACCCAATCCAATTCCACTTMRCGATATAAAAGCAGCTCARACCCGCTTGAAGGGGAAGGTATTGCGCACTCCATTGGTTCGCTTTTATCATGAAGATACAGACGTTGAGATCTACTTGAAGCCCGAGAATCTCCAACCCATCGGTTCCTTCAAACTGCGTGGYGCACAGAATGCCATGGCCTTGGCGGATAAGRATCTYCTAAACGCCGGGGTCTACACGGCYAGTGCAGGAAATATGGCGCAAGRTGTGGCCTGGGTTGCAAAGCAAATGGGCATCCCTTGCCGGGTRGTTGTTCCGGATCACGCTCCCCAAACAAAGTTGGATGCGATAGAAAGATTGGGTGCATCGTACATAAAAACACCTTTTGAGGAGTGGTGGCAGGTGATCCTTGACCATCAATATGCCGGRATGAAAGGGCTGTTCATTCACCCGGTCAGCGATCCTGCGGTTATAGCGGGAAACGGCACGATAGGCCTKGAAATATTGGAAGATCTTCCAGATGTAGATACTGTTATTGTCCCATATGGAGGTGGAGGGTTAAGCAGTGGTATCGCTTCCGCCATGAAGGCGATAAGGCCGGARGTTAAAGTTTTCGCTTCTGAGGTGGAGACAGCCAGCCCTTTATCCGTTTCATTAAAAGCAGGACAACCGACCACAGTTGATTATACCGCCAGTTTTGTGGATGGCATTGGTGGCAGAGGCATCTTACCCGAAATGTGGCCCCTGGYCAGCTCACTGCTGGATGATTCCATCGTGGTTAGCCTGGATCAAATTGCSGGAGCGATTCGAATGCTGCTKGAAAGAAACCRAATGATTGCAGAGGGTGCGGGAGCATCTTCATTGGCTGCCGCAATTACCGGCCAAGCCGGGCCGGGCAAGGTGGTTTGCGTGATATCAGGGGGAAATATTGATCTGGACAAGCTTAAAACGATTGTCGATGGGCGATTGCCYTAATYCMATCCRCTTTGTCGCKSTGGAGWAAGTAMGCTAAGGATGCTGCCAACACSTCCCACTYGTATTCTTCGTCATTCGTTTGCAGCGGTTGCCAGAGMGYGTAGATGCACTGCARCGCATAGCTGTGGCATTCTTTCCRGGGGTAGCCATCGCACCTGATCSYTKATYCAGGYTYTKRTGAGCGTGACAATATCCGTTTGAATTCCTGGTTCGGTTGCGGCAACGTTCCCCGGTAGATTTGGCCTGTGCACGACATTGCTCCGAAGCAGACGCCTTGTGGGGGTTRGARAAATTGAGCGGCTTAAAACGCCAACGGCTCAAGTCCTTTCTCGATTCTAACAGCGTCTCCAGATCATCAGGTAGTTCGGGAAAGAAATCAATTCCAGTGATCTTCTCAACATAATCTATTGTCACGACATAATTACCCAGTTGTTCCWCTCCCCGCTCATTGGCCAAAACAAATGCAATGGCCTTTACYTCMGGTGCCCTATAATCAAGGATAACCTTGTAATARCTMGCCGGTACGGATACKGCATTGTCGCCAATTGTTGCCAGAGGTTCTTCCGTAAGTATGGCACCCGTTATGATGTACAGGTGTTCATTGAGCACAGCCCACTCCCGAACCTGCTCCTCAAGATTCTTCCAAATRCCSCGGTTAAATCCYGGCTTTTGCGGACTCATATTGCTCATATAGAAACTCTCYGACATCGCYTTGGCATCAAATTTCATATCTCCTGCGGGTGCAAGATGSCCCCGGTCATAGCCYGATCCCTTGTAATCCGCCAACTCAGATGAGCCACTGGTAATCATTGGATCCGGACGAAAATCGTTAGATCTGCGCTTGGTACCTCCCGTATTCTCTTTGGTGAGCTCGTACGCAATCCACTCCGCCTGTTCATGCTTTTCCGAATAAGAGAGTGTATAATAGCTATGCTGAACCACCACATCAGTTGTGGAAKKRSRTRGATANMWYSWASSKYKSSSMKKSCCYYYMMMRKGGCWTYGWYAGMRMSRGCMWSAGTATGTAAATACGACACCTCATCAGGTTAATGTCCGAAATATAACTCATGTAAGAGCCACACCAACGATMTGCCATYAAAACTTGCGAACACCCTAATGTGGAAGAGAATTGCATACCAACCCCACATTCCAYTRCCNGGGGTTRCATTTCCATTTGGTCATTAATCGTATATTTCTGAAYYGATGAGAAACACAATCTTATTTTCGGTCTGGATGCTKTTGTTGGCGGCAGTTGYACAAGCACAAGCTCCTGCCTTCATCGAYTCKRTAGAGCAGGCYTTRGAAAAGTCSGAYAACGATTCAGCYCGCRTATCCCTRTTRGAAATACTRACCTGGGAGTTGAGAATTTCRGAATCAGAYCGTGCGGAARAGTATGCTTATCGRGGCYTGAAGATAGCTGAAAATGCRGATCACAAACCAGGAGCRGCAAGCATTCACCACGCCCTGGCAAGCTTGCATTACAACAAGGGTAATTATGCTTCBGCRCWYRATCAGAATAYGAAGGCTCTKGTGMTCAGGCAACAAATTGGGGATAAAAAAGCAATCGCMGCYTCACTGGGCAATATTGGCCTTATCTACAAAAACMRAGGKGATTACCYACTGGCATTGGAATATTATTTCAACGCGATGAAAATAAAGGAAGAGTTGAAGGATCAAARGGGGTTGAGTATATCCTATGGCAATTTAGGGATTGTATACAAAGAGCTGGGCAAACTAGCAAGCAGTCAAGTCGGAAAAAACGAGCAATTCCAGCTGGCACTGAAGTATTATGACAAATCACTTGAATTGGCAACAGAATCTGGTAACAAAAGAGGTATTGCAGATAATTATGTTCGGATTGCCACCATAAACACATTGCAGAAGAACTTTACCATTTCATTAGAGTATTACACCCAGGCCTTAGAACTCTACAAGGAGCTTGAAGATAAGCAACGCATCGGGATGACTCTTGGTAATATGGGAATCACTTTTGAAGAACARGGAGACTTRCCAAGAGCGATGGRATACTATCAAGAAGCGCTAATACTCAAAAGAGAAATRGGTTACAAACTGGGAATTGCCMTAAGCCTGGGGAATATTGGAACACTACACMTCCTGGATGACAATTACGSKGRCGCGGAAACCTATCTCAAAGAAGCACTGGAGATTGTCGARGAAATTGGTTATTTGGCAGCAATTAARGAATGGAATGGAAATTTGAGTGAATTGTATACAAACCGGGGAMGTTTCCAATTGGCGTTGGAACATTACAARGAATACACAGCAGCCAAAGACAGTCTTTTCAACGAGGAAAAATCCAAGGAGCTGGGYAAGTTAGAGGCCAAACACGAGTTTGAAACTGCTGAAGCAGAACRRAAGCGATTGGCAATTGAACAGTTGAGATTAGAGAAGGCWSTTGTGCAAAGGMGAAACTCAYTGCAGTATTCAGGCATTTTGATCTTTCTCGTCATGCTCGGCGCTGGGCTGATAGGGTTGGGAAGRCTGTCAATTCCGGTGCGCCTTGCAGAAGGACTGATCTTTTTCACGTTCCTTCTCTTTTTCGAATTCACACTCGTTTTACTGGACCCCTTCATAGAGGCCTATAGCTCTGGTGCTCCTGCGATAAA
This sequence comes from Flavobacteriales bacterium, assembly GCA_002400975.1. GTDB lineage: Bacteria > Bacteroidota > Bacteroidia > NORP154 > NORP154. The sequence continues at coordinate 36,748 of NVRW01000010.1, forward strand.
GTTAGGATTTAACGCGGCCCTGGCCGCATTGATCTTTCCCTTGCATGCATTTTTTGAGTCCAAAGTGAAAGCAAGGATCGTAAAGTAGCCTGGATCAATGAGTAGATTGTTACCGGCCTCTTGCAGGCTGCTGGACTTAGCAGCTCTTGAACAGGCAGCCCAATTGGTTATTTCCTGATAAACAGAAACTGCCCGCCTTCATCACCCGTATTCTTAATAGACTGAAACTGGGGAGACTGGTCGGAGTTGTTGACCACGGGAATTTTAATGTCGTGATATAGCTGGCTTGCATCGTAGTACTGGCTGGTATTATTGCGCAATACCTTTAAAAAATAATAGGCAAATACAGAGTGCCCGTCCCGGCCACCATCTACCACGGGCTCTATTCCTCCTGAGGTAATCGCCTGACGTGACACCAGRCCATGTACCTTTTTGTAATACTTATCGGAATCCTCAAACGGCACGGAGACGGTTTCGCCCCGAAATATATCACCGCTAAAGCATGCATCAGAAGCAAGCAGCGTGTGATTTGACTTGATCCCACCCAAAAATGTTTGAATATCGGAATTGGAAATAAAGCCATAAGTAGATTTCGTCTCCACATCCACAGGCACCCAGTAACCCTTGTTCAGCTTTTCTTTGAATTCTCCATGACCGGAGTAATAAATGAAGACATTGTCCTTTTCCGTCACGTTGGCGACCAGCCATTCCAGTGCCGCGATAATATTTCGTCCGGACGCATCCTGATTATACAGCGTCTGAAAGTTATCAAACCTATACTCCGATCTCAGAAGTTGCTCAACCGCCCTGGCATCACTTACCGCATTTTTCAGYGGCTTCCACACACCCTTATAGTCATCAACTCCGATGATGAGCGCGAAATATTTTCCAACCRTTAWACCCGCCGGAACTTTTGCAACATTAAGCCCTTTCAATGGATCACCACTTCCCCGATACTCAGCCGTGTYCTCCCCAGCGGTGCTCGCAGTGTTGGTTCTGGTAGCGAGTTCGTCCTGGATAATTTGAACATTGTCATAATCCTTTCTGTTGAAGGCATCGCGGTACATGTCTTTCAACTCTGTAGTACTAAAGAAAGATAAGTCAAGTTCTGGTTTTTTCTTTGAATTGACAGCCTGATCGCTTTCTTGCGCTTCATCCTTAGGCTGTGCAGTTGATTTCTCTTCATGCTGCTCCTTGTATTGATAGAAATATTTCTCCTTCGCCTTTTCCGCAAAGCTGGGATTGTTCCGCTTTACACAAGTGTAAATGCTCTTTTTACAGGATGCAGATAGATTTTTCAGCGCTGCCATTTCCTCAGGCAAACTGCTGAGAGGATTTAATTTCACAGTAAGGATCTTGAGCTCTTCCAACTCACCCAATTCCGGTGGCAACGTGGTTATTTTATTGAAAGAAAGATTGAGCGCTCTCAAATGTGTCAGAGATCCAATTTCTGGTGGCAAGGTCGTTATCGCGTTAAATGAGACATTGATGTTTTTTAGATGGGTCAGGTTTGCAATCTCGGGAGGGAGACTTTTCAGCTGATTGAATGATACATCCAGTTCCTCCAGTTGTTTTAGCAAGCCAATCTCCGGCGGAAGCTCGGTCAGACGGTTGTTGGACAGATCCAGGCGCTTAAGATTTGTAAATTGTCCAATATCAGGAGACAGTACTCTTAAGTTCTTCAGGCTCAAATCAAGGACGGTAAAGCTCTTTGGATCCTCCAACCCAGCCCGCATATTTCTGCAACGCTTCTTCTCCTGGCCAAACGCAGAAGACATGAGAAACAATACCAGGCACAGGGCGAGGGCAGTTTTCACAATAGGGATTGATCTCTTAAATGGACTTTGCATGCGGAGAAGTACTAAAGCGAAGATAGGCTTTTTATGTATATAACCGGCATGGGGAAAGGCTTGCCAAAATTGCCTTTAGTTCCTGAATTTCGTTTGAGAAAGCCTCTTCAATCTTAAATTGAATATAGAGAGTGAACCCCGTTTTTTCGCTTCGTATTGAAACCGCCATATTTCAGGGAGATTGCGACCCTGTAGTTAGGCGCAAGCTCATTAGTTCCGGGAGCGGGGAGGTTCGACTTCATCCGGATATTCGCTATCTTTACTCAATGAAAATTATCCTGATCGCAGCTCTTATTATAAGCAGCATATGGCAATCCTTTGCCCAGGCGCCACCCGACTTTACACTTGTCGATCAGGACAGTGTCAGCTGGAACCTGTATGACGAGTTGGGAAAAGGCAATACGGTTCTACTTGATTTCTTCTTCGCTAGTTGCGTGCCGTGTCAAACTTTCACTCCGGAAATTGAGCAATTATACAAGGATTATGGGTCGGGAACCGGGGGTTTGATTGTATTGGGTATCAGCGACCGGGATAATAATGCGGTGCTTGCAGCTTTTGACTCTACCTATGGTGTTACTTATCCAACGGGAGGGACGCAGGGAGATGGAGGAACAATCACCAATTTATATATGGCATGGTTCGGATCATCATGGTGGCCTCAATATGCAGTGGTGTGCACCGATACCAGTATATTCTGGGGTATTTCACCTTCCATCGGAATGCCTGAGATCAGGAATAAGATCGATACCTGTGCYATCGTTACGGAGGTTTCAGAAGTAAATTCATCCAGCATTCAGTTCTCCATTTATCCAAATCCAGCRATGGGACATGTGAATATCAATCTGTCAAATTCCATCCCGGATGAAGCATTGATTTCTCTGTACGATTTACRCGGTGTGCGRATCAGGCAAATGAACGTTGTTAAAGGSGATCAAATGSTCTTGAATTTAGAWGACGTACAAACSGGRTAYTACYTGATAGAGGTSTCCCATCGCGGAATTATATTGGGCAGAGAAAAGCTGGTGCTCTTCCATTARAGGCCAATTCCGTATCTTTGATATATCTAATACKAAAGCATGAAACAAATACTCCCAMTTACCCTCATCCTTTGCTGTGCTGTGACATTCGGACAAGCTCAGACATGGTCAATCCAATATGATGTCTCTGGCCAGGGCTTCAATAATATTCGGCCTAGAGTAGCGCTTACCACGAACAATGCTCCGGTTGTTCTATGGGGGGATGACGCCAACAATATTGTTTATACGGCAAGTTGGAATGGAAATGGTTTTGATCCGCCGGTGAGGGTTCACAGCATGGCTACTGATGCATTCACCTCCTATTGGGCGGGACCGGAAATTGCGGCATCCGGAGACACCGTCTTTATTGGTTTGAAGATCATGCCTGAAGACCTGCACGGCGTTTACTCCGTTCGATCTATTGATGGCGGACAAACCTATGACGATACAGTTAGGATAGACGACAGTATGGACAGTCTCACCCGATTCCCTACTGTTGCGATTGCTACAGGAGGCAATCCTGTGTTTGCATATATGAAATTCGACATGAACTGGATGGATCCCCAGTATCACGTAGCCAATTCATCGGACGGTGGACTCACATTCAATAATGATGTGAATGGTTCAGCTCAGGCGCCTGGCGAGGTATGTGATTGCTGTCCTGCCGACTTGCAGATCCAGGGGGACCGTCAAGTGCTGTCATTCCGTAACAATGAGAACAATCTAAGGGAGTCCTGGGCGGCAATTTCCAATGATGGGGGAGCTACCTTTCCTTCGGCCAAGCGCACTGATTCCACCGGATGGGTCATATTTTCCTGCCCTTCAGTAGGGCCGGATGCCGTTCTGGATGGAGATGTGCTTACTTCAGTTTATATGAGCGCGGGAAGTGGCTCAACCAAAGTTTATGTTTCGGAAAGCAATACGACCAGCTTCGACATTGATTTTCAGTCGCGGTTGGATAATTGGGATACCGTTACGGCCTTCTCAAATTACCCACGTATTGCAGGAGATGGAGACGTAATAGCGACTGTGTGGCAGAATGCTTTTTTTGGAAACCTCAATGTGTATTTCGCATGGTCTGGTGCAGGTGCGGCAGGCTTGGTTGATAATATTGATACAGTGAATATCTCTACGATAGGTAATCAGCAAAGTCCGGATATAGCTTATGCAGACAGCACTTTTCACATCGTATGGCAGGACAACGATTCCGGGGTGGTGATGTACAGATCGGTGAAGGTTCCTTATACACCTACCCCTGTTGCAAATTTCTCTTTCATTGACGATGGCGCAGGATCCTATACGTTTACGGATTTATCCATTAATAGTCCTACTACCTGGTTATGGTCATTTGGTGAYGGGAATGCCTCCACCATGCAAAACCCAAGTTACGCTTATCCAAATGTAGATAGTACATACTATGTAAGTTTAATAGCCACCAATGCCGGTGGAAGCGATACCTATGGTGATAGTCTTACCACCACGGTTTTGGGAATTGAGAGTTTTAAAAAGCAACAAGTAATGRTATATCCAAATCCATTTTCAGAAACGACTACAATTACCTTTGACAATCCCTTTAATGAGCAATATCAGTTGAGGATATATGACATCGCCGGACGCCTGCAAACAGAGAGGCTTATCCGTTCAAGTTCAGTGCTTGTGTCCGCGGATGCCTTAAAGCCTGGCACTTATCTATTTGTATTATCAGGGGTGGGTCAAGATGCGAGGGGAAAGTTGATTATTTATTAATCAGCATTCTCAGGTCATTGCCCAAAGGTTTCCAGGAGTCAGCTGAGACAGTGGCAATCAAGTCCCGCGATTCAGTATCATGTAATGATGCTGTGTATGATAAATTGTAAAATAAAGCATTTCCCTTATCATAACCTTTCCCAAAAGCGGATGGGGGAGCAGATAATTATCTAGTTGCGATTCGCTCCAGCTATTTATGGCCRCATAGAACCTTTCGCTCTCTTTTTGATAGTTCAGTATCGCCACATCCCTGGAGACAGGCCGCTCTTTCACAGGCGCAAAATTTGGATTGGCCCCCTGGAAATTCTCTAGCTTAGCAAGGTACTTGTCCACTACCTCTTCAAATGTTCTAACAGGGCGATTCGGTGTTCCATACTTCCACCGGAATRCCAGAACCGGCAASCKCAGGCCCAGGGAAAGGGGTTTGAGACACTTGGTGAGATGAACAATCTGTTCTTCATAATTCCATTTGCCCTCAACATTGTACTCTCCCGAAAATGCCAGCATATCTTTGGTGGCGATTTTTAGCGCTGCAATTATCTCTTCCCGATTCATAATGCTAATTTAATCCGAATTCTGGATACAGCCACCATGCTCACCTGATTATCTTCGAATTGCGAAATAGATTTGACACTGGACAATATTGACATTCTACTCTTTAACCAGATCAGAGGCCTGCTTTAACCAAGTCAACAGCTGCGCATCAATTTCTTTTTCGGACTCCAACTTCACAGCGTGGGCCCAGCAATTCCGGGAGTATTGAAGCGTTTTATACACCGGGAACTCCTCGACATGATGGTCCAGCTTGAAAGAAATATCCAGGCATTCCTTACTGTACACGAATGGTAATAAAAGCCACAGATTTTCTCAATATAATAGCCCCCTTCACCGGCTCAATCTTGAATTCTCCAAAATCCCGAATCCTGGCAATGAACATATCAAATAATGCAACTATCTCCGGAGAACGGTTTTGCAAATGCATCTCCAGACTAACCAAATTACAGGAATGGCTCTGTGAGTTGTAAATGAAGGAACGGCCACATGAAGGACAGGTCCACATTGGGTTGGTTTTAATCTGGTTGTGACGCAGAAATCGGAATTGGACCGCGATCATCATCAACCTTCACGTAGGTAAAATCTCCACGTGTAACCAGGATTCTCTTATCCTTGTCATATTCTCGATTTACCCAAGCCTCAATGTGAACGGTAACTGATGTTCTTCCTTGCTTTACGTAATCAACGTAACAGCAAAGCGTATCACCAACAAAGACGGGTAATTTAAATTGAGTTGAATCAATTGCCACGGTCACTACACGACCCTTGGCAATTTGCTTACAAAAAACTCCACCCGCCAGATCCATTTGACTAAGGAGCCATCCACCAAACACATCCCCAGACGGATTGGTGTCCTTTGGCATGGCTACTACTCTTATGGTTAATTCTCCTTTTGGCTTTTCAGACATGATAATTCATGATTATGCGGATGCTAAATTACAGCTTTTGTTAACAAAACGATCCAGGGTTGAGTCTAAGTGAAACTCTTTGAAATAACAGAAGTTGGATCAAATTGGGCTGGTGACATTCGGATCATCCAGATCCATTAGGATTTTGGGCAAACTGGTTTGTATTGTTTCCCGTAGCGCTTCTAACATTCGTTTTTTAGCCTGCGACCTGCTGTAAATCAGGCCCACCTGGCGACTTGGCTTGGGATCATCAAGCGGTTTTACCCGCATCCTGTCGTTTTTGCTTAATCCAAGAGCAGTGAGATAGGGTAACAGGGTCATACCAAATCCTTTCTTGCTGAGTCTTACCAAAGTTTCAAAATTGCCACTGTTCAATGTCAAAGAGTGTATATCCTTTTTGGGCTTACCGCAAAGGTTGATGATGTTGTTCCTGAAACAATGTCCCTGCTGAAGCAACAGGATATCATTGATATCGAGTTCAGCCTGAAGGATAAAATCATCGTCCTCCTTTGGATGGTGCGTGGGAACAAACGCGACAAATGGTTCGAAATAGAGATGTTCTTCCTTAATTGCCCTTTCTTTAAGCGGTATAGCCGCTACACCGGCATCCAGCCGATCGCTTCGCAATGCTTCAACCAATTCCGACGTTTGCATATCCTCGATTTCCAGCTTCACCAGGGGATAGTGCTGCACAAACTTTCTCAAGAATCGCGCTAAGAGAGCAGGAGCTATCGTGGGGATAATGCCGAGTCTGAAAGTGCCGACCAATTGCCCCTTCGCCGCATCGGCGATTTCAGGAATATGTTTGAGAATATTGAGCATTTCCCGTGCTTTGGCTATTATCTCGAGCCCCGTGGAGGTTGGCTTTACAGGTTGCCGACTGCGATCAAATATCTCCAGGCCCAATTCCCCTTCCAGTTTTTGTATCTGCATACTCAGGGTAGGCTGTGTCACAAAGCATAGCGCAGCTGCTTTGGAGAAGTGACGGGTAGTATCAAGAGCTACAATATACTCGAGTTGAGGGATTGTCATAAACAAATATAGACATTCTCTATATTATTATATTTAATATCGATTGCATTTATTTCATTATTAACTGGTTTACCCTCAAATTTGTTATAGAATTGAATGCTAACCGGTCCGCCAATTGGTGGCCATAAAACCAGAAAATCATGAAACTATATATGGAACATATCAACTTAAGTGCACACGACTTAGATGGTGCAACCAAATTTTTCAAGACTGCATTCCCCAACTTTCAAGTTCGAGGTGGCGGTGACGGTACTTTCGGAAAGTGGTTGCAYATAGGAACGGACGAAACTTATATAGCTATCACGCAAGCTGATCCCGGCAAGCGAGGAGAACGATACGCCAGTTCCGGAATCAACCATGTAGGATTTGTGGTTGACGATGTGGATGCGCTTGCTAAGCGTTTAAGCAAAGCCGGATACCAACGCAGTTATCCAAAGCAAGAACAGCAATTCCGAATACGTGACTACTTCCTTGATAGTGAAGGCAACGAGTATGAATTCGTTGAGTATCTAAGTGATAAGGTRGAGGAGCGGAATACGTATGCTGATTAATTCCAGATCTTCATTGGGTATGTGGCCTTTAAAGACAAGATCGTTCGCTTGCGCTCACGGTAAGAGGTAAGACCGTTTCACTATAAGAGGTAAGATCAAAGATTCCAATATCAGAAGCGTAAGATTTCTTACAGTCGAGTGAAACGAGACGATCGTACAGCGAGTGTCAACGAGCAATCTTACCTCTTACAGCGCCGCCTGCTGGCGGACGAGCGATCTTATAGCGAAGCGGTCTTATTCTAATGCTGATGCCCACYAGGTCCRTGGACATGTCCATGACTGATTTCCTCTTCAGTGGCTTCGCGGATATCTGCAATCTCCACATCAAAATGCAAAGTCACTCCCGCCAAAGGATGGTTTAGGTCGATAGTAACCTCTTCATCCATGATTTCAGTTACTGTCGCTATTTGAATACCCTGCCCGCTTTCCGCTTGCACTTTTACGCCTACTGCCAAATCATCCATACCCTTAAATGCCTCCCGCGGTACTTTCTGCACCATACTTTCATCCTGCTCACCATAACCCTCATCAGGCTCAACAACCACAGAAACTTTCTCCCCAACCTCTTTTCCAGTTACGGCTTTAAACAACCCAGGAATTATAGCACCTTCTGCATGCATATAAGTCAAAGGATCCTGCCCTTCAGATGTGTCCAGCACATGACCATCATCGTTTTTCAATGTATAGTGGATCTGCACCACTTTGTTTTCTTCAATTTTCATATTTACTACAGTATCGTTATTTACTTGATTGCGCATCATCCTCAAAGTCACTGTCAGTCACTTCGTCATCCTCCGCAGGTTCTTCTTCTCTTTCCGCCAACTCCGCTACTGGCGCTATTTCTTCTTCCCGTTTGTATGGTTCCTTCTCTTTCTCCTTTGTAAAAAAGAACTTTTTAATCCCTGCCCCCAAAGCAGCCACGCCTATTGCAATAGGCTTCCAAAACTTTACCATTGCCAACCCAATCACTTTTAAGAATTTCAAYAAACCCGCCAGCAATCCAACCTTCAGAAGCACTTTGCCTGCGATCAACCCACCGATACCATACGCRGCAATTTCATCTATATCAGGATCGAAATCTGCATAGGTATTTCCTTCATTGAACTCAACACTTGCCAGGATCTGATCAACATCCTTTTTCACCAATGGCAATACATCCATATCTCCAATGGCGTTCATATTCAGATACCCCCTTCTTCCCAGGATTCGAATATTGTAATTCAGGGTATTCGTTTCCGCATTGTCAAAGTTTAGCTCTTTGGCCCAGTGCAATTTCTTGTTCGCATCATCGTARTATGGTGGTGAAGCCCAACCTATCAATTCCGCTGWACCATACCCYTGGGCAAGGCGCTGCTCATTGGCTACGAGAACATCCTCCTGCATYGTCTCTAACAATTCATCATAATCCAGATCCTTKGCRTCTTCRTCRTCWATRTARCCCTCCTCYGAATARGTKATRGAYACTACRYAMGTAAACCCATCYCCCAAGGGTGTTACTCCYTTCGGAAACAACATWCCAATTACGGCACTCGGCGGATTTCCCCACAGGCTCGAAAGCACGTAGGCACTTTGCTCTGCGCCCATAAAGCGATAACCATTGGGAACTATAAGCGTAGCCAGCCCATTCTCCAACTCAATYACCCCAATCTCATACTSAAAGCTGGCTTCGATACTGTCAATCATCTGCTGGTAYTCCAGCTCCTCTTCAGAACCCRATTCAGGTGCATCCTSTGCGTAGAGCAAAGAAGTGAATAAAAAAATGACCAATACAGAAAGTGTCTTTTTCATGAGRGCWGGTTTATGATCYGGCAARCRACTGATTYCGYGACAATAATAGGAACAAAAGCGGCAATATTTGAATAATAAAACCAAAWGATTTATGGCTCCAGCACCACTTCCAACACCGAAGAATAAAAATCGGCCCTGTTGACTTTAGACCTCAACCACGAATAGAAAATCATCGCCTGCAGGTCCTCCTCTTCCTTTGGAAGCCATTCCAGCGTAACCTCAATTTTCTTCTTGAATTTCGGAATRTCCAAATCCGCGCCGGCAAATACAAATTCTTTGATCAACCCKAGAAAAGATCTGGCTTTCACATAGGCTGCRACCTTGAAAAGCTCATGGTACTTGCGCTCCATAGATCTGATTCTTGACTCTACCACGTCAATTTGCTCCAACTCATAAAAGAGAATAATCTCCATCAGGTGCTTCTTCATTACCCATTCGATACCCATGATCTTCTGGTACCATTTCTCTGAATGCTCCATTGACAACCAAATCTTGTGGGCTCCYTTGTAATCMCCAGCGAAAAAGGTGTAAATGCCGATGTTCATGGTAATATTTGCRGCATCTGCTACACTGAGCTTTACCTTGCCCCTYGATAATTTCCAGAGAATAGAAATGGCYTSTTCCTTTTCATTTAGGAACACRTGATTGGCTGCCAACAATTGTTCAAGCCTGGGATACACCTGGTTTTGAACCGACTTACCGCACAATGCGAGCTCATGACGTACTTGCTCGATATAGGTTATCGACTCCTGGAATTTCTTGTTGCGGTATTTGGTGTGCACGATCATCAGCAAGATCTGAACATTGTAATAAGGCTGATCTTTGTTTTGCAAATCATTATAGCTTGAAACCAGGAAAGGCTCAAATGAGATGAAGTCCTTCGTGGCCACAACCGACTTCCGCATTATCTCCAAAAGCTCGTGAAGGAGTCTCGGACTTCTCATCACCAGCTGAATCAGCTTAAAGGAATCCAAAGCGCGATCCATGATCTTTTTGAAATCAAGACCCTTGCCGTCCCGCTTATAGAGCTCCACCTGYTCCATAATGAGRCTTTTCGTAATATTTATTCGCTCGACTTCGTCATTCTTCGACTTGTTCTGTTCGTACTTATCGATGATAAGCTCCAGGGAATCTTGCTTCTGAAAGAGGTGCTTTCCAATTTGTAAATTATAGATCACATTCAAGTATTGATATTGGTCGTGGTGCAGTCCCAGTTCCTCTGCCTTTCGCAAGTATTTCCAGGCCGATTTATTCAGTCCCCTMCCAAATAAGTACCTGGAAATAAGGTAGAGACTGTTAACATTCGCACCTGCGCTCATATCCTCGTCTACGGATTTCACCAGGATATAATCGGCAATATGCTTGAACAGACGCTTCCTAATGGCGTGGTAGGCGTTGGCATTCCTGGTACCCAACTTCTGAATGGTCGTGGCCGCGTCAAATTCCTCCGGCTGCTTGAGGAGTTTGAAAAGCTCCAGGTCCTTTCTGTCCTTTTTAACCTTGTGACGCTGCACGAAATACTGAAATTCCGCCTGCTCCCGCGAATCAAATGAGTGAATAATTTCTCTGAGATTTCCCATTTTAAAAGTACGTTTTAATCAATGATATACTGATTATTACAGATAGATAATGTGATTCACACAAAAGACTAAAGTACGCAAATTTATCAAATTGGATTGATCATCGACCGGCACACCACTATGTTTGTGGCCTAAATCTTAATGTTATGAAGGACCATATTCAAAAACACTGGATCAACGCGCTGGGGCTATCATTTGTCTTCACCGCCTTTTTATATTTTCTAAAATTAGCCGTTCAGAACAACTGGCTGCCACTTGAAGTGCGCATTGCTTCGGGAGTGTTGCTGGGAATTTCCGGCATATTCTCTGGCTATACCTATTATAAAAAAGAACGCTTTATGCTGGGTGAAACACTTGCCGGAATTGGAATGGCCATTCTCTAYTCCACCATCGGATACCTCAGTTTCTCCCCAGAAATTCAATGGTCCACCGGTGCGCTTATGCTCTCBATTATTACAGTGAGCTCCCTGGTTTCCTATGTCGCCGTAAAGATGGATATGCGGGTGCTTTTCCTAATTAGCATGATAGGAGCBCTCRTAACMCCATTTGTAATTCGCGCATCCGACACGCAGGACATACCCCTGTTTATCTATTTRCTGGTCGTGAATGTCACCGCAATTGGMGTGAGYATTTTCAAGAAATGGACGGAAATGAARGTCATCAGTTTTGTGATGTCYCTYGGATTGTACGCTACCTATTATGTAATGTTTGATCCBGARCAATGGGTCAAACCATTYCTTTATGTCAGYAGCATCTTTCTGGTGTACATHATAGGKTTGCTCATCTCCTCMGCWAAAGAGAAAAACTACAACGGGYTGAATTTATACCTGGGGGTTGTAAACGCTATCAACTTTGTGTTTTGGAGCAATTTGATCTTYAAAGAATTTGAATTGCCHCAYGTRATTCCATTGTTGATTGTTGGTGCCGCCTTTATATCAATTGGATGGGTAATCTATTACATATCAGGAAAGAGCTTATCCCTGGCCTTCAGYGCCTACACGATCATGGGAATTCTCGTAATGGCCATTGCKACAAGCGACCTKGGAAAACTGTATTACGAAAACGGMATGCACCATGTAATTGCCAGCTCYATATGGCTGGTGATAATAGCTATTACCTATGCGGCCGGCCGGTTTTTGCAACAATCAAAGTTCGCTTATATCGCCATGATCGCCTTTACGATACTGATCGGATTYTGGTATTCMGTTGCCTGGGATGTTCAATGGGTAGAGTGGTTCGGGATTGAGTATATACCCTTTCTRAATGCCGGCGCCTTTGTGTGGATAGCTATGGCRATTTTRGGATTCTCTTTTGCGACGTTTGCAGAGAATGATCTGAAGAATGACCTGCCCATMGGCAGGACCACACTGGCAACATTCATGGCAATTCTCAGCCATATTGTAGTGGGTGGATTGCTTACCGTACAGATCATGAATCTMTGGGATGCCTATGACATCAATTTCATCAGCAAAGAACTTTCACTTAGCGTTTGTTGGTTTGTMTAYGCTTTGACCTTRTTCGCCTGGGGCAATCAYTCSCGGAATATATTCTTTAAGGGACTGGGCGCTTTTGTWCTCYTRTTYTCATCYGCCAAAGTGTTCTTCTTCGATCTTGACGGTGAGACCTCCTTTCAGAAAATCATCTTCCTTCTTGCAATTGGCGGGGTGACTTTTCTTATCGGAAAAATAAGTGGGAAGGAAGTTGAAGTGATTGCGGCAGAAAGTGCAGATGCTGCTACGGAATCAACACAAGAGCCTGAATAACTCTAAGTTGCCMATGTAAAGTCGAAGTGGTSTATGGATATATTTGCYTRGAACCAATTCRCCAYCATGAGATTCACGAACGCTATTTCCGAAACAAAAACACCCTTTTTAAAGAACATCTGGATGATGGCTTTCCTGGTCATCTTTGGGGTGGCCTGGACATCAACGCTGATTGGAACGCCGGATATGGCCAACTGGATATTAGAAAACGCGCTGGTTTTCATATTCCTGGGTTTTCTGATAATCACATACAAGAGATACCAGTTCTCTGACCTCAGCTATTTACTTTTYACCATATACATCTTGCTGCATATCTATGGCTCCATGTATACCTATGCTGAAAATCCATTTGGGTATTGGCTGCAGGATACTTTTGATACGTCAAGGAATCATTATGACAGGATTGTTCACTTTAGCTTTGGATTTCTGCTTGCTTACCCGATGCGBGAATGCTTCTTATCCTGGGCCAAATTTCCGACATGGGTAGCATGGGTGCTTCCGCTAGAGATCACATTATCAGCCAGTGGTTTGTACGAGCTTGTGGAATGGGCTGTAGCAGATCTCGTCTTCCCGGAACAAGGTGCAGCTTACCTGGGAACACAGGGAGATATTTGGGATGCCCAGAAGGATATGGCATTGGCCACGTTTGGCGCTATACTGGCAACCAGTATAGTATCTTCACTGAAGAAAGTCTTGAAAATCTACTAAGTCGTGGTCAGAGTCTGATTTGCTCCCGATAGAGAAATGGCGTTTGGTACTTGTCTTGCGGGTCGTAAACATAGTACACATAGTCGTCCTTGATTTTCATTTTCTCCGTGTATTTGTCTGACATTTTGAAAGTGCCCCCTAGCTTTCCAACCTTGGTATCGACATTGTTTAAGTAATAATACCCGTTTTTCTGGAACACGGCATAGATCTCACCATTGCTTTCATCTTTTACCATCTCTTTCTTCCATTTCATTGCTCCACTATTCTTGTGGTAGGCGATTTCAACAGAGTCTACMGCTCTATTCATCATATCGTATCKGTACAACTTGTTTGCATAATGATCGAAGATGAGCACCGTATCGTTTACGACAAACACAGGAGCATAAAGTGCATCGTAGTAAAGTGAATGCTGAAAGCCCGTCATTAAGGCTGCAGCGTCGTGCCTGTCAAAGCCCTCATAGCGATCCGCGAGCTTCCATGCCGCTACCCGCTGCGCGTTATTCAGATAGTAATATTCAAAGCGATACATCCTCATCAATGRTTCGTCGGTAACCGTTTTRAGTTTCTCAATGGTCGTATCGTTTTCCCAAATTGTGTAATAGGAGAACTTAGGGTGATTCCACCGATAATCCGAGAACAGGATCTTGTCACCAACCATGTCAATTCCAGGTCTGATRTGGGCTTCAAAATACCCGATCGACATGGGCACCATCAGCAGAAGCGACGATTCGATGTTCACTTGCAACACTTTCTTTTCACATATTACATAATATCTATCATCATAATCCCGGTACAGCGAAGTGGCATTTCCCGGGACCTTTGCCRTGATCAGCARCTTGCCTTTTTTGTCCCGCAACATAAGACTGCAYGAATTTGGGTCACGAGMAGCATARRTCAGCAAAAGAAATTTGTCCYGATAGAACTCAAAATCCGCCACACAATAGGTAAAACTTCCGCAGACTGTATCCGGACTGCTTCGCGCTGTAATTTGTACGGGTGCAATTCGTGTGTGAAYCTGGCTTAAGCTTATGTTCAACARTACCGTATYARTTTGCACRCCCGGGCGAATAGATTTTTCAACAGYCGCGTAGCCCAGGAAAGAAATGCGAACCGAAGTGTTTTTTCTCSTGGCCATTTTCAATGTATAGCGCCCTTCATCATCAGAAACAGTTCCTCTTTTATGAGGGTAAACRGTGATATGGGCTCCAGCAAGGGGATCACCGGTTTGATGGTCTTTGATTGTTCCTTTYACAAGTATTGTTTCATGCTGAGCAACCCCRATCAAAGGAAGGAGSGCAATCATTGCTATKGTCATKGMTCTCAGCATGGTATYRTGTTAMYSKRWAWYYRWKAWGWMTRATCMWKAMMARRMKYAYSAWGTCCAGGGTCATTGCCAAAACAATGCAACGCAGATGACCGCTGATTTTGATCGCTGTTATCCGCGTAAATCCGTATCATCCGTATCATCCGCATTCTATCATTCAAGGTACTTGAGTTGCTTTATCGCCTGTTTCTTATAGAAGCCATCGTATTTAACAATTGCTTTGAATTTCTCAACAGCAATGGTTCTCTTCCTTAGTTTGACGTATGACAGCGCTATAAACCACTCTGATTCCTGATCAAATGTGGGATTCACATCCGAAGAGACACTGGTCATGTATCTTATACACTTGTCGAATTTATTAGCATAGTACAGGCACAACCCCTTATAGAACAGGCCATTGATATCACTGGGATAATCGTCAAGCAGTAAGTTCAAAGAGATCAGGGCCTTGTCGTATTTTCCGCGCTTGTAATCAGTAAGAGCTGTATTCAATATTTCCTCGTAGCTCTTCCAGATTGTTCTATAATCAGGATCATTTGGATAAGAAATCACACCTGTTCCGTGTTCGTATTCAGCGGATACTCCCAGATTGGGATTCCTCCAGTTGTATTCATGCTCTCTCTGATACAATTCTTCGTAATCGTAAGTCTTCATTTCCTGCACATATATTGTATTGGAAGATATCCTCACCCTGGATTCCTCTTTTTCCTCCCCATCCAGGGATCTTGCATCCACCTGGCGCATAGGCATAAATTTCACAGAAACTGGTTCCCTTTTATTCTCCGGATTTGGTTCGCTATCTATTTCTTTCACCGGAGTTAAGGCCTCTATCTTCGGATTTGGGCTGACTTCATCTTCAATCTCCGGTTTAGCTGTGACTTCGTAAGGCTCTATCCCCGCCCCAGTCTCCTCTACATATCCCTCCRCAMCAGGGCTGCTCTTTTCCACCTGCTGCTCATTCTTGCTCATGAAGTAAAACACAACCCCGCCAATGACCATTGTRCCTAGAACGATATTGAGCATTTGCTGAAAGTTAAATGCCTTGCCCGAAGCTAATTTTGYATCCACTAACTCTTTCAAATCATTATCCAGCACACCRAGCATSGCTATATTAGAAGCGCCGGAGAAACCCYYGGYAGCCATYGCRCACATTTCACARTCYWYMAGGTGAGCTTCCACATGRTCYTKCTCSRCYYGYYCCAATGAACCATCGCTATACCCAACAAGCTCATCTCTCGAGAGACATCGCTCTTCAGAYACTCCGGTATTTTCAATTCTCATTTCCATTTTACGCGTCCATAAGTATTTTCAAATTTCGCTTTCCATTYTGCAGATAGCTCTTCACCTGCAGCATTGTAAAACCCGTTAWGTCSGCCACCTCCTGATAGGGTTTTTGCTTTAGATAAAAAAGTTCAACRCAGACYTTCTGATCRGGTTTAAGKGCRTCAATCGCYTTCATCAGTAYCTGTARGCGCTCGTCTTTGATCGTTTCATACCCAAAGTTGAGYCCATCGATTTCCACTTTGTCTTGCGTGCGCATATACTCGCGCTCATTCTTTATCTTCACATTCTCTTTCTCCAACTGGTTGAGACAATGGTTCTTTGACACGGTAAAGAGCCATGGTTTGAATGTCCTGATTTCCGCATTGCYTATTTTGTCYATTRTCTTCYCGAATATYTCCAGCACTGCATCCTTACTCTTTGMAGGCTCCTTAAAGTATGTCAGGCACAGCCCATAGACAAGATGCGAATACCTATCGAATAGGGTGCTAATGCAATCTTTGTTTCGCGTTTTTCGAAACTTTTCGATCAATTCTTCATCAGAGAGCTCACTTATTTTATGTGACAGGTTAAAGAGCATGTATAATGTTACGTAKGTAGCTGGATTAGGTTTTCATCTATTCCGTTGATTGACTATATCGAAATAGCTCTTCGTTTCAATTAYAACAACGCCACCBGTGAAATCTCCATATTTAGCDGGYACTCCACCAGTGTAAACCGTRAGATGGCCAATAGCTGACCCKGGAATTCCCAGCCTYCCGTTYCTGGTCTTAACACCGTCTACTATATACATTGCTGCTTCCGCACGCCCTCCGCGGAAGTATAACTTTTTTCCATCCGGACTGGTCTTRATATCCGGGGTCACGCTAGCGATCAATGCCATAGGGTTCAGCCTAACTGCACTCCTTTCAATATCTTCAAAAGTTARBGGAATTGCCRHMGGATCCTCAAAATTGATGATAGGAGTGKRATAAKCDACTATCTCRATYACRTCCARAGATCCATTGTTCADBDYAACATCTCGCATATCYGAGATCTTATCYGARCTCACRTGTACACCAGAAAYCTGCTTYTTATTGTAGGCTACAAAACTAAAGGTGAGATCATAAAAGCCCGGATTGAGTGGCTTTATYTTAAAATARCCATCCAYATCTGCTACTTCCCCCCGTAAAGTGCCCGATACCRTATAAGCTACCGTAGCAAAYGGAATAGGTTCGTTGGTTAGCGAATCAAYTATGCGTCCRCGAATTTCMCCGGTACCCTGRGCTGAAAGGTTGGTTGTAATTATWARGAGGGCCAGGYATGTTAGCARGCTGCCAACAATTGATCTTACGTTYTTCATGGTCAABATTATTATGGTTCTTCTTTGRTTTGTCGGTATTAAGACCGGACCAAATCATTGAATCCATAAAAACGATGCAGAAAAAGAATGCCTGATGGAAAACTTAGATTCTCAGGAGGAATGTAAAGGAGAAGGAAAAATTCTCTACTGCAGTTCAAAGAGTATTGGCATCGTCTGGATTACGGCTACTTTGGTGTCGCCTTGTCGTCCAGGTTTCCATCCCTTCATTCCCTTTACCACCCTAATGACTTCTTCGTCACAACCGCCACCAATTCCACGTTTAATCTTGACTTGCTGAACCTGACCCTTGGTATTTACAATAAAACTCACGTATACCGTACCAGATATTTGGCCATCAATAGCTCTTTGCGGGTATTTAATGTGCTTGTCCAAATAAGCCTTCCTGTCTTTTTCGCCACTCCTGAATTTGGGCATTTCTGGCGCCCAGAAAACAGGCGGTTTTGGGATATATCGGTATCCCCAATCTTCTTCCTCTTCATCCCACTCTATTGTATCCCTGGACAACACCGTAAATGTTCCCTTTTTCACTTCACCTTCGCCATCAATACGGGGAGGCGCTCCTTCATCAATTGTGTTATCCGGGGGTTTAGGCTTATCCACTGGTGGGACATAAGGGGTTTCCGGATCTGTATCATCAGGGAAGTCATAGACGACTAAGTYATCCTCCTCTGTTATGACCGTTCTCCACTCCATGGCTGTAAGCACYATGAACAATGACAACATAAATCCGATTGCCAAAAAGGAACTGCGCTTTTTCTCAAGCYGGTAYAATGCGTGTTTTTTACTTACCATGATCCRGGAATTTCTTRTGACTATCCAAGTTTAAACCTAACTGGCAAGGTAAATCTCACCGGAACCCCCTTACCCCTCTGTTTGCCCGGATGCCATTTGGGCATTCCGCGAACCACGCGAAGCGCTTCTTTATTAAGTCCATAACCRGGACCCTTGAGCACCTCGGCTTCAAYAATCTCACCTTTCTTGYTTACAATGAAGCGAACATATACCGTTCCGGACACCCCCAWTGAGCGAGCCGGGTCCACATATTTAAGTTTTCTATTCAGGTACTTCTGAAGATCGYCCTTMTCATCCCCAAAGTGAGGCATCTCTTCTACTATGATGAAGAACTTTGGCTCCGATGCAAACACCTCAGGTTCCGGATCTCCATAGAGAACGCTATCCGGAATGGGATCAGGTTTTGGATCTGGTGRAAGATCTTCCGTGAGAACARGTACGGGTTCGGGTACCGGACGCGGCCTGGGMGGCTGAATTGGCGGCGGTGTCTTCTTTATTGGCTGYGTTGTAATRACAATRTCGATATCATCAATRTCAATTRCATCTATATCYKGYGGACGTTCAATTATTTTTRTTGTCRYCGTGGTCCATTCCATCGCTGTCAGTACGAAGAAAAGAGAAAGTGYCATTCCTATAGCTAAAAATGAACTGCGTTTTTTTTCCAGATGATAAAAAGGGTGATTCTTGCTTACCATGTTGTTTTTTTGGGTGAGTAATTCTGTGGTTTCTTGTCTCCAAAMGCTACAAGCACTGTGCCAGAAAYAGGGCGTTTTCCRCACAGATTATAATAAATAGATTSGCGTACCAGTTACAGATACATGACATTTCGAGGAATTGGMCMRRRCATMCTTYATAAATSTATTAGATAYACCAGCGTCTGTCTGGCACTGAGTTGCACAGGTGTMCCAGCAGATGACACGGCATCAAAGCTGGCGGGACACCAGCARCSATYAATAACAACTAAWCTTGRCTCCATRCCCGCCAGGATGCAGRCYMCAGCRGATAAGATTGAKRACCTACCTAYCCCTGATGGCTATCAGCGAACGAGAACAAAGCCATCTTCTTTTGGCCAGTATTTAAGGTCCGTTTCCTTAAAAACTGATAACGATACAGTCTTCCAATACGATGGMMAACCMAARTATCCGCAAAATGTACATTATGCYATYCTKGATATTGAYGTYGGMAAGCGGGACCTTCAGCAGTGTGCAGATGCCGTTATGCGRCTCAGAGGRGAATATCTTTTCGCCAATAAGAGGTACGGTGAAATACACTTTAAYTTCYTAAGTGATGGCAARCCGCGGTAYTAYAAAGACCATGCTGATAGTCAGCACTCATACAAGAGTTTYAGAAAGTAYATGGATTACATATTCGCGTATGCCAATACCGCTTCGTTGAGACAGGAGCTGAAAAGCGTCAGCCTTGATCAAATGCAATTGGGCGATGTATTCATTCAGCRRGGWGCTCCATATGGACATGCCGTTATCGTTGTWGATATGGCKGAAAATTCGGAGGGAGATAARATATTCATGCTCGCCCAAAGCTATATGCCTGCCCAGGATATCCACGTTCTCAAAAACTTTAATGAGCCGGGCTTAAGCCCATGGTATTCCGTGTATTTTGGCGTCACACTTTACACTCCGGAGTGGAGTTTCTATGACTCAGATTTGAAGCGATTTTAGTATTTCCTTGTGCAATGCAGAACTGACCAGTATCTGGTTCATACCGCTTTTTCAAGAAATKCAATTATATCATCACCATACGCCAGCAGTGAGTTAGTGCCGAACAAAGCGGGGTAGATAACCACTCCCYTTACAGGATTTTTTCCCGGGTTGCTCACATTAATCAACTCGTGGGGGATTGAGTGCTTTGCAACATATTCAAGCACCCGATCGCAAGCTGGACAATCATCGGAGATATAAATGGTRTAGCTCATTCTAACTTTTCCAGGTTTCGGATCRAGAATTTCTTCCTCTCGAAATAGATCAGATTCTTTGAGCGMAGCTCATTTAATACTGTAGTCACGGTTTGTCGRGAYGAGGCSGTGAGATTTGCTATATCCTGATGAGTRAGATGGTGTTTAACCATGATYTCCGTGCCTACCTGCTCGCCATTTTCYTCAGCCAGTTCTTTCAGRAAATCCACAATCCTCGTGCGYGCRTCYTTRAAAATGAGTCCTTCAAGCCGCCGTTCCATTTTTCTCAAGCGGAATCCAATGATCTTTGTRATGCGCAAGCCCAATTTTGGATTCGCCCTCATCATSSCTTTCATATCCTCCAGRCTGATCGCRCAGATCATAACATTRTCGTCCATAGCRATCGCGGAATCSGTCCTTACACCTTCATCNGAAAGAGCAAGCTCYCCAAACAGCTCACCTGGATTCAGAATAGACTTTATGTTTTCTCTYCCRGATTCRGATATAGACGATATCTTCACTTTTCCCTTTTTTAAGAAGTAAATTGTGGTTGATGGGTCTTCGGGGAAATAGATGTGCTGATCTTTCCCSGGCATYTTCAKGCTTGCCATCTTTGCTACCTTTTCGATCTCAGATRTTGGCATYCCATTGAATAAGTTAAAATTYTCAAGATGCCATAGTTTAGTTTCTGTTGCCATTGCTTAATTGGGTTGATGATCCTGCAATGTACTAAATTGAGAAAGGAGAAGTCACRAYACKYASCAATTATGACGCCTTCTTGTGAACGAAAGGCCTAACCAGGTCCATCAATTCAAGCTGGCTCGGATTGGTGTATACGKCACCGTTAATGAAGATGGTTGGCACAATTCTYTTTCCACCGTTGAGTTCCATTACCYTGGAAGCAGCGCTCTCATCYTCATCTATATTAATGAAATYGTACTCCACATTAAGAGAATCYAATATGCTTTTAGCMGTGTGGCAATCCGCACACCATGTAGTTCCATAAATTACTATTGTTTTCATCTGATTSWGTTTTTATTCAATACAAAGAACAAMCATATCCRAACCAAAAACAGTCAAGTAGTTGACAAATAGCTTTTTGCACGCCATATTGAATCGRGAGACAARTAGGGCAATCAACRCAAATTRTTTGMGGYAAAYACCTAAAGTAAAGCCAATTRCCTATTTATAGGTCAATTCTACGTCACCRAATTTTGAAGCRATTATCACCYKGGYATCCGGATCAGATTTGCSGCCAACAACTCCTTCCAGGTAATATGAAGTAGTCTTACTYTCATTGAYAGTTAACGTAGTGAGGTTATGCGGATACTCCAGATCGCCGAATTCTCCCTTTGCTTCCAAACGATAACTGGTACCTTTRTCGAAACACAATTCAATATCTCCAAAACTACTYTCAACATCGATTTCACTTGCAAGAGAAGTTATGCGCTCGACCTCACAGTCACTGTATTGCACATCAAGCTTGAGCTTTCGTACCRCTGTTCCAATCTCATAATTGGAAAACTTTCCTTCAAGGTCCAAATCCCCCACCCGCTCAATTTCCATCTTATCATACTGTGATTCGCATTCCATTGTGGTAGCAGATCCGATGCGAAAAGAGGAGAATTTTGAATCCAGATTCAATTTATCAGCTTTGTTCACCGACAAATTRGAATACTTCATTTCGATGCTSCCACTGGTAAAGTCACCCACTGTACATTTTCCGCTGGAGAAAGACAGTTTGATACGATTGTTCGGATTGTTCAATATGTCACATTTCAAATTTCCATAGGCTACCTTTAGGTTTGCTCTGCCATCCAGTTCATTGATGTAKAGGTCYCCAAATTTATTGACTAGCTTCAAATTGTTTGTTATGGGCATTCTCACCACGTAATCAACTTGCAGCTTTTTATTTAGCCTCCCTATATTATCCATATCMAACCTGGTTACAACCATAACTTTCTCTAACGATGCCTCGTCWTSAATAGTAATTCTGCTCAGCACATYATCTGCCTYATCCCCGTTGGTTACATCAACTGTAACGGTAACCTTGATTGATATCTCATTTTGTTTCCACGTTGTGATATGAACATCCCCATATTTATTGCTAAGATCCAAAGTTGCATCTGAGTTAACGGTGAAAGTCTTATCCCAGGTTTTGGAAAACTCTTCGAKCTTTTTAGCCGCCAGTGCATTTCCCGYGATTAARATGCAGGAGACAAGTACAAGGAATCTGGATTTAATATTTAACATTCTCATTGTCTTTAAGGTTTTTAGCGTTGTTGAATTTTATTTGATTCATGTATTGCTCAATTATTTGCAAACGCAATTGATAATTCTTAATCATYGAATTGATCAGCCGTTCGTCWGCRTAATTATCCTTCAGCTCTATCTTTAACTGTTTRTAATCCMCTTCAAGCAACTCRAGTTGCTGCTTGAGRTTCTCACTATCYYCTAACTTGTCTAYACTTTTCATCGGTGTTAACYCCTCGGTGGCATTCTCAATTTGATCYGTATAAAAGGAYGCTACTTCAGCTAACTCCGGAGAAATATCTTTAAGGTCGAGGCCCGTGCTGGCRTTGACYGTACTGCTATYGTCATTGACCAATAATACTCCAGAGCCAAGAACAAATATYACGACYGCGGCTATCTTCAGCAGATTTCGCCAACTGAAGGCATCTCTCTTTTCAATTGAGCTGAGCTGAGCTTCAAAACGCTCCAGATGTCCGTCTCTCGGTTCCGAAAGATCGAAATCCTCCTGATTCGACYTGATAAAATCTTCTAGTTTGTCTCCCATAAYTGTGTAGATAACATTTCCCTCAATTTGTTTTTGCCCCGATTGTACTGGGATCGGGAGGTACTGCTCGAAATATGGAGAATTTGTGCAATCTCTTCATGATCGTACCCCTCTADGAGATACAGSGAAACAATGACCCTRTACCCAGCMGGTAATTGATCAATTGCGTTTTGAATTTGTCTGGCATTGAAAGCCTGCTCACTTTCCTCTTTGACTTCATCTGCCACATCTCCAAACCGCCCATCGATCTCCTCCGTAAACTTCAAGACATCATTCTTCTTCACAACATCAATACTGTTGTTGACCACAATGCGCTTAAGCCAGGCACCGAATGTTGCATCACCCATGTAGGTGGAGATCTTCTGAAACGCGGTCAGAAATGATTCCTGCATTATATCTTCCGCTTCCATTTGATTTTTAACTATCCGAAGGCTTGTATTGTACATGGCTTTGTAATAGAGTTTATACAGTTGCAATTGAGCATTCCTCTCCCCTAGYTTACACCGRTCWATTATTTCCTGATGTATRTTTTTATATACTGTCTTCAAGAATATGAGCTTGATACATCCTCAGGGGACAAAATTATGAGAATTACACCAACGGAATTATGACCTAATGACCACAGTTCGCGAATCTCTCATCTCATTCGTTTCAACCACTAAAAYATATACACCGTTTTCAAAAGCACGCAAATCAATGCTGTGTGCRTARGTGGCCTCTTTAATGTATTGATCCAACACCAGCCTTCCGGATATATCAAGTAGTTTTATCGAAATTCCTTTCAAGGTCGACAATTCAATGTATAATATTTCAGTTGCTGGGTTAGGATAGATCGTAATCTCTACAATTTGTGTTGATTCCYCCTCATCCTCTATTAAAACCGGTTCAGCTTCCATTTCGTAATGTGGGGTGGTATCGATTGCAGACTTCGCTGTCAGTATCCCATTATTACCGAACAGTGCTGTCGGTGTTGCATACGGACTTGGATCGTGATCCGGAAAAACCATTTCATCATCTTCAACCTTTTGGTCAGGAGGAGGGGTTAGGTCAGCTTTTACCGGTTTGTATAATAAAATCCTGTCTGTATCGATAATTTGAGCAGTGGATCCCAACCAAAGAGATCCCAGAAACGCACATATTGTTAACGTCTTTATTGTTAGTGTTGTCTTCATTAATTATTGTTTTTTGTTTTTGCTGGCCTTTGCGCCAATTCTGTAATTCATATTCACACCAAAGACTTGCGGGAAAACAAAGTGATGCATATTGCAGACAAAAAATCTACAAATAGGAATTTTCTATCTGGGGAAGGGCAAAAAATAATTTAGTGTCCGAGCAGTTTCGGGGAAAWTTACAAGAGAATCAACTTCTCGCGCAGCATGATCGCCTTATCGTTGGTAAGCGTGATGCTGTATAAACCGGGCTTATAATTTGAAATATCTATTTGACCACCATGCTGCACATTTGATTCATACACCGTCTGACCTAACAAGTTTGCTATATGAATATGCAGTTCACCGAAAGCAACACTGGACCTAATATATAATCTGCCGGTAGTAGGGTTGGGAAAGATAGATACTTCCCCAGGTACATCTTCATATACCGCCATATAAAAATCCACCGTGTCCAAAGCCGATCCGGTGCACCCATTGGCATCTTCCCATGTCACGCTGTACTCTCCAGCTGCGAGCCCCGTAGCCGTTGCCGTCGTCTGAGTACCCGTATCACTCCAGGAATAAGTTAACGGAGCTGCCCCATTGGTTACTAYAACAGATGCCGTTCCCCCAAAATTTCCAGAGTCGGCTGTCGTACTGATGGTGTGTGTCATGGCACTTGGTTCACTTAAGCTCGTAGAACCGACAATGCTATCTCCGTTGCTATCAGAGATAGTTACCCCATATGTTCCTTCACATAGATCTGTTACCATCGAAGTAGTTTCAGCGCCATTGGTGCTCCATAAATAGGTGTAAGGCGGCAGACCTAAATAGGCCACAACCTGTATAGATCCGGAACACGCTCCAATACATARGGGATCAGAAACAGATGAGAATCCAAGTCCAAATTCTGTTGGRCTGTCTACTTCAACCAAGGCAGAGTCCAGATAAGTACAMCCGTTCACATCTACAATTGAAACCKGGTAGTATCCTGAATCCARGCCWGTGGCTATTCTSGTTGTCTGKCCTGATGGGTCRTTCCAYTGATATGMATAMGGYGGGBTTCCTCCSGTCACACGAGCYGAGACAGTACCGTCAYTGCAAAATGAGCAGGATTCATTCACAACRGAATTTGYGATACTCAATTGCCCGGGTTCACGWGCTGCAATATTGACGGTAACGGTATCCCCTGTTGCATCTGTTATAAAAGCGGTATAATTCCCCGGGCATAATCCKGTAATGGTATCCGTTATTTGGGATAATGTGGTTCCGGYACTGTCTTTCCACAGATAAGTATAGGGCGCAACACCACTTATTGGAATTGCCACCACAGATGCATCACAGCTGCCAGGGCAGGTAGCCATATCCCCATTACCATCTGTTCCAGAAAAGAATGGAAGGGGTGGCAGTATACCTCGTTTCTCAAACCAATAATAACTTGCAACATAGTTTGCCCCTCCGTTCAACAAGCTATCTGCGTCCAGGAACATATACGCTGCATCCGTCATGCTGATATTCTGGGCATAACTATACAGTGATTGCAGAAATATCTGATCTGTAGTCTCTCTTCCCAGCACCTCCCAAATCTGCATGAGTGTGGACGACCATATTTCACCGTCGGCATGAATATCACCGGTCAATCCTGCCGGATATTGTTTGGTCGTTGCAGCTGTTCTGCCAGGCCAACACGCTGAGCTGTGCCCGTCCCACCCAAACATCAGCTCCCAATTGAAGGAATTGAGCATCCGCGTGTAGGACGTTGCCAGATAATCACCAGCTCCTTCATCCAGTGCYTTTCTCTCACTGCCTATCCAGGTATTGGGAGCAGCGCTGGCCGTAATGGCATGCCCGTATTCATGAATGATTACATCGGCGTCTTCGGCATCATCCACACATCCATCACCAAAGTATAACCTGGGAAAGTTAAACATGGAGTTATCGGCTCCATTTAAGGCATGGGCATCAACACCGAGTTGGTAGTTGACCAAGGCGAACCCCAGAGATTGCATATAATTCTGAAAGGTTGTAAGATGGTAGAAGCAGTTCACATCCTCAAATTCTTTYTGTGTTCGGGTAAAGTCAAAGTTGGGAACAGTGCTAATAGCAATRGTCGTTACCGGATTGCTGAAGTTCTGTATTTCMACAAGTGGGCTTGTGAGCCGAAATGTGTCATTTGCAAAATCAACGACCATCGTAACATCATACCGTTCATCATTCAAGGCAGCATTATCYGCATCTCCATTGTCAGCATAAACCCCACCATAAACCTGCCCCGCGCTTGTCAACGGGTCCGGAAGGAATACCTTGGCAGCAACCGTGGAGTCAGCTGCAAAATATCGGTTTAGGTCCTGTATATACAGCACTTCTCCTGACSCATCAACTATYATCTCATAATTGACAAAGTTCTGCTCMCGCACTACCATCCTCATGCAAGGAATTAACTGACCCTGAACGGGRAAATAAACWGATGCGTGKGAAACAAGCGATTGCTCRGCGGAMAGYGTTTTTAAMWGGGGGAAATCAGAYTCTGSATTCTCSGAAATCTTCACYGTKCCATTCACGATTGAGCGAATGCGTAGATCATTGCTTATGTTCACCTTAACACCCGCACCAAAAATRTTGATMCCGTTGTACTGTTGCTGATAATTRAAATGCCAGCCGGCCGGACTCCTGATTGAGTCCATCARGTACAGYGAYCYRCTCATTGAGCTTYTYTCAASCTYRTYTTKCAAAASATCCCGAATTGCCTTGTCGCTCACCTCCCCTACCTTTCCAACTCYGAACTGAGTTGCCGAACTGGCAGAATATTCAGGAGAAAATTGGACACGCCCATCCGGCTTGAACTGYGCAAAAGCCAGGACAGGTGCAAAGAAAAGTACGGTYAGTAATCTGATCACCARAGGTYAATTATCTTTATAATTACGGTTTTTTTCCTTTTTGGTTGCTTAGGCGGTGCTTAATAATGCATTATGTAAAAGAGATGACACCTATCGCAATAATGGAAATGGCGATACCGGTCCAATTGAGCACTGATAGCCTCTCCCTAAATAATACAAAAGCCGCTACGGCAGAAAACGCCACAACGCCCATATTATTGATTGGGAAAATTACAGARCTTTCCATATTGCTRTGCTCGAAGGCCTGTAAYAAAAAGTAAATGGATCCGTAATTGGGCARACCAAGCGMAACCCCGGCAATGATATTCCTCATTTCAAATCTCCCCCCTCTTAGGGCCATTTTTATTAGCATCACTAAGAAGCCTATCAGTCCCGCAACTCCAAAAAGAATCGATGAAAATATATTGAATTGGTCTTCGCTAAGCAGGATGGATTGGGCAAATTTCATTATGGTATCTATSAGGCCGGTACCAATGAAAAGAATTACCGGCAAGATCCACAATTTGCCCGWTTTCACTCCTCCATCTTTAGAATAGAAGGTTAAGAAAACTGAGAGGAGGGCAAGTATAATGGCGAAAATCTTAATGTGGGGCATTTCATCGCCGTAGAGATACATGGCCATCAAAACCGGAATAATGAGAGACACCTTTGCTGCAACGGACGCTACGGCTATCCCTATTTTCTGGGTTGTTACAGCAATGACATTGAACATCGATATAAACAGGATACCCGTGATAAACGCGACCCAGATCCAGGYRTTACTCTCCGTTTCAGAAAAGCCAYAGGTGGAATCGTTGAGAAAATAACCCAGGAGAGCGGCAGTGAAATAGTTGAAAACAATCGCCTGAAAATTGTCAATCTGATATTTCGAAAACTGCTTGAATAYYAAGAAAATSAAGGAGGAACAGAGAATRCTTAGAACCAGGTATGTCATATCAAAATCTATTGCGATATAAGCTCAACTCATCAAGCCCTACCKGTTCTTTATCYACCSAATCAATCTCCAGRCCAGGCGCCTTTATACCATCTGAGAAATCAATGTTACCAGTGAAGACGCGCGCCTCATCCCAAACCCCTAATTCGATAAATGAATTCAATAATTGCGCTCCGCCTTCAACAATGAYCGACAGAATATCCCTTTGATGCAGATCCGCCAGTATAGCGTTRAGTTCATTTGGATCTGCATATTTAACATTGGGRTTCCSAYCCTCTCGTTGCGGACCATAAACAAGTGTTTCTGCTTCTYCATCAAAYAACTTTGAGTTCAAAGGTATTCTCATGTGATTATCAATGRTGATACGAATCGGGTTATTTCCCTCCCAAARGCGCGCYGTGAGTTGYGGATTGTCAATAAYAGCRGTRTTGGTACCCACCATTATGGCCTGCTCCTGAGTCCTCCACTTGTGCACCAGCTTTTTGCTTTCATCTCCAGTGATCCATYGCTGACTGGAATCAACCGGGGCMATAAAACCATCACGAGATTCTGCCCATTTYAGKATCACATAGGGCCTTTTTYTRYGRTGAAACRTSAARAACCKCCTGTTCAKATCCGCACATTCCTCTTCCAGCACCCCGGATAAAACWGTGCACCCATTCTGCTCCAGGTATTGGAGTCCACCTCCCTTTACCTTCTTGTTGGGATCCATTACGCCAAGAACRACTCTGGGAATATGCGAGCTYAAAATAGTATCAGCGCAYGCMGGYGTTTTTCCCRYATGSGTACAGGGCTCCAGATTTACRTACAACGTCGATTTTTCAAGCAAAGAAGAGTCRGATACCGACTTTATCGCATTKGATTCAGCATGGGCGTCGCCAAATCTTTCATGGAATCCCTCTCCGATTATCTTGTCGTTATGGACAATAACACATCCKACCATAGGATTGGGAGCGACYTGCCCAAAACCCAATTTAGCGAGTTCAAGGCAACGTTTCATGAAAAGCTCGTCCATAYATCAGATTTCAATCCCGCYWTTTAYACWGDYGRKCGGGCAGGCAAATTTTCGAAAAATTGMTAGATTTTCCTAATTTTGCCCCCTTATGTCTGCTATCATTTCAAACCATATAGYGTGARATTATTYGCCATYCTGTTTTTTCTTTCTTTMGCCACCTTYGCRACCCGTGCTCAGCCATTTTTCCAAAAGACTTATGGAGGAAGCACGACCGAAACAGGAGCTGCGGTAGACCTGACTTCTGATGGGGGCTTTATTGTTGGCGGTACCACCAATAGCTTTGGATCTGGTTCCAATGATATTTTCCTGGTGAAGCTCACCGCTTCAGGAGATACGATGTGGACCAAAGCGGTGGGGACATCAGGAAGCGAAACCGGTGCATGGTTGGAACAAACCAATGATGACGGCTACATTATCACAGGTGCCAATGGCGGCCTTTACCTGAATAAAGTGGATGCATCTGGCATTTCCGTATGGGCAAAATCATATGGTGGCTCGTCCGCTGACGAGGGAACGTTCGTTCAACAGACACCAGACAATGGATATATTGTAACAGGCTACACGTCTAGTTCAGGAGCTGGAGCAATCGATGTATACCTGATAAAAACCAACGCAACTGGAGACACAGCCTGGACCAAAACCTTTGGCGGATCCGCGAATGACAGGGCCTATTCCCTGGATCAAACTTCAGATGGGGGATACATCATCTGTGGGCAAACGAACAGCTTTGGTGCTGGCAACTCCGATATATATCTGATAAAAGTCAATTCTGCCGGTGTGCTACAGTGGTCTAAATCATACGGTGGAGCGGCAAGTGACGAGGGTCGTTCGGTTGCAGAAACTTCTGATGGAGGGTTCATTATAACAGGAATCACATCCAGTTTTGGCTCCGGTGGAGAGGAAATGTATACCCTCAAAACAGATGGAGCGGGTGTCCTGCAGTGGTCGAAAACATATGGAGAATTGGATGGCAATGACAGAAGCAACTATATCATGGAAACAAGTGATGGTGGCTTCATTATGACCGGAAGCACCAATAGTTACGGATCTTCTACTATTGTTACCTGTAACAGACAAACCATATGGCCCTGCAGCTAAACTGGATATATCAGCAGTAGAATCGCCAGTTGACCAATAGTACCAATATGGTGATGTGCCACCATAAGCAGAAGCCATTGCTGTACCATCTGCATTTCCACAACTTGCATCTGTATTCCATACTTCAACATCTAAATCCCATGGCTCATCTACATACACACTATCAAATATCCAACAACCTTTTGCATCTATAACAGATACCCAGTACCCTCCTGCTTGTAGGTCTACCGCAATGTCAGTTAATTGATCATTTGGATCATCCCAATGATACATGTATGGGGAAGTTCCTCCACTCACTGATACCATTGCCATACCGTCATCACCACCTGCACAAGATACATCCATAGATGATGTAATAACAACTAAGGTATTTGTATCACAAGTATCCGGAACAAAAGGCATAGCTGGAATACCAAATGATGGCCATATACCAATTGCACCAAACGCTGATGCTATTACCCAATTGCCAGTAGTAATAAAATATGATTCTCCGGTTGCTGTATTTCCATCATATTTAAAAACTGCACTATTTCCTGTTGGATCTATTACTCCAATTATATATGATCCAGGATCCAGATAAAGATCTGGAATATTATAATTTTTAGCTCCTTCTGTTTCTGCAGTATCTACTGTCATTCCTGCTGACTGATATACTACAGAAGTATCGCTCCAATCGATTACCACCAATTGTAGAGAATCATTCAGCTTTAATGTATCAAGATATAGAATAATCGAAGTCAGTGTATCTGCATAATCAAGCTGAAAAAGATTTCCCATTGTTCCTGCTGACCCTAAGCTAATATTACCAGCAACTACTCCTAAAATTGTGTAATCCTTTGTATATAAGCTATCATTTATTATTACTGTTAAAGTATCAACATTATTAGTGGTATCCTCATCCGTTTCATTAATTGATACATCATATGCTATAGCATAATTACCTGCTTTTGAGGGGTCGAAACTAGGTGAAGTAGTTAAGTTACTATCGTTTCCTGCTTGTATGCTATCTAAGTTAGCAGTTGTTGCTGTACCACCAACTACATTGGCATTTAAAGAAATTCCTGTTATAGTTTTTAGCCCTGCACTTGCAACACTCCCCATCAAATCCATTGTTGGAGCTTGACTTAACGGAATTATAGTATGCTCTGGTAAAGAAGTAGACATACCAGTGATAACCGCATCATAATTTTTAGGTTCTTCAACTAAAACATCATCTATATTCATCCAAAAATTATCGGTGGAATTAAAATGTATCCATGCAATATTGATGGTATCTCCTACATAGGATGATAAATCCACAGTTCTTTCTACATACACACCATTTCCTGTAGCTATCAAAGTCTCTTCCAGTACATTATCGCCACCATCAAAGTCCGATTTTGTACTACCTGTTTTTGATACTACTACTTTGTAGTGTTCTGCAGGCCAATCTTGATCTTGTGCATAAACCCAATAACTTAAAGTAATAAGTGATCCAGCACTAGATAAGTCAATTGCTGGAGTAACCATATAGTTTTCAGGAGTTAGAGGTCCAACACCGCCATCCCATGAAGCAGAGTAAGCACAGCCAACGCTACCATTTCTTGTACCTGCCCCGGCAGCATCTAAGCCTTGAGACCAATCTAAGCCATCTCCATCCTGATCAATGGATGACCATCCTGAAGGAAGGAAAACACCTGTACTATCAAATCCTTCGTCTAAATATACCGTTCCAGGAACCTGAGATTGTGCATTCTTAAAACCAGATTTTTGAAGGTTAGTAACAACACTGGTTTTCAAGTTTGTAATCTGTCTGTTATTAGCAGGTGCTTGACTTAAGTTTTTAATTTTAGGGCTTCCTTTAATAATAGCAGGAGCCTTAATCACACTTGCATTTGCAGGGATTTTTATAATAGGATTAAATTTATTTTGCGCAAAAACAAATCCAGTCATCAAAACTGACAGGAATAAACTTATGGTAAATTTTTTCATGAGAATAAAATTTGATTTTTAAATGGTCTTATATAGTAAATATTGGGTTCTTCTTAATTTTTAGCGTGCAAATATAGAATATTTTATATTTCTGTGCAATAAAAAAAGGCCTAAAGGTGTCATGTTACTACCATCACATCCTTTAGACCATAAGATAGAAGCTCCAGTTATATCCTAAAGCTTTATTGTAAAATTATCTCGCGATAATCATTTTTTGAGTCATTGTCTCAAATGGAGTTTTGATATTTAAGAAATAAACACCGTTTGCTTTACCTGACATATCAAGAACAACTTTTTCCTGAGTTACATTCTCCTTATGAATTTTATAAATTGAACTCCCCAACAGGTCATAAACCGCAATCTCTACATTGTCTTGCATAACCGGGAAATTCAATTCTAAAGTAAAGTTGTTTTCACTGGGATTTGGATATAGTGAAATATTACTTTCAATATTAATATCATCAACTCCAACATTAGTGCTAATATCGATCTCATCTACAATAAGATATTGTTGAGTACTGGTATTTAATTGAAATCCGCTATAGCAGTTAAATCCAAAATAATAAGTTCCATCAGATGATACACTGAAAGTATCCGTTGAAGCATCTGTAAATACCTGG
>NVRW01000084.1 GCA_002400975.1 Flavobacteriales bacterium
CGTACCGGTTCCCGTTGCATAAATATCGGTTCCTTTAGGCGCAGTGAAGTCCATGCCCGTGTGCATTTTTGGCACTTTATAGATTGGATGCATTCTGCTTCCAAATCCAGAAGCCAAACGCGTTAAATTCTTGTTGGAAATAGGCTGTATAGCGGGTATTGAAGCCAACATGTCTGATTTGTTCTTGGCCATTTCAAATACATCGTCAAGCGATTTGGACTGAATATACAACTGCTTGGATATTTGGTCCAGCTTGCCGGTTGTATAAGCCATGATCTCAGTATTGTTGAAACCCTGTAAATTTCTATACCGGTTGATTCCACCAATACCAGCTTTTCTTATTTCATTGGGTATCGGTTCCGCTTCAAAGATAACGCGGTAAATGTCATCATCACGTTGCTGAAGGTCTTCCATAACCAAAGCAATTTGGTCAGAGCGTTCATTTAGAAGTTCAAACTGCAGCGTCAATTGAGCTATTTCCCGTTTCAACATCTTCTCCTTAGGAGAATCGAAAATAGTATAGGTAAGCGCTATGAAGCCCGCCGCAAAGATGACTCCTACCACCAGGTAAGAAAACACCTTCTTCAGGTGATCAGCAAGGTTCTGATCCAGCCGCTCATAGGATAAGCTGCTCTTATTATATCTGTACTTAGCTTCTGCCATCTTAAACCTTAAAATCGAGCCCCCCAACTGGCAGGCGGCTGCAAAAATAGGGAAATAAGCTAAATTTGCCAAAACAGGAGTGTTAAGATATGTTAAACGCACTGTTCACAACAATCACCTGAGAAACATGGAAGCCGGGCACATTAGGAAGACTTTCCTTAACTTTTTTAAGGAGAAAGGACACAAGATTGTACCCTCTGCCCCGATGGTGATCAAAGATGATCCCACCTTGATGTTCACGAATGCTGGAATGAATCAGTTCAAGGATGTTTTCCTGGGTACAGCCTCGCGAAGTGAAAAGCGGGTGGCAGACACGCAAAAATGCCTCCGCGTATCTGGTAAGCACAATGACCTTGACGAAGTAGGAGTCGACACTTATCATCATACGATGTTTGAAATGCTGGGCAACTGGTCATTTGGCGATTATTTCAAAGAGGAGGCAATTGCATGGGCCTGGGAGCTGCTGGTTGATGTTTACAAAATTGATAGCGATCGACTTTATATAACCGTTTTTGGCGGCGATAAACAGGATGGCTTAGCTGCAGATGATGAGAGCATTGGGTTTTGGAAAGAGCACGTTGCTGCTGACAAGATTTTGCAATGTGACAAAAAGGACAACTTCTGGGAGATGGGCGAATCGGGGCCTTGTGGCCCCTGCTCTGAGATTCATTATGATTTACGCAGTGAAGAGGATAGAAGTACCGTTGATGGAAAGACGCTGGTAAATAAAGATCATCCTGAAGTAATAGAGATATGGAACCTGGTATTTATTGAATTCAACAGACGGGCAAATGGTACGCTCGAGCCTTTGCCAGAAAAACATGTCGATACCGGGATGGGATTTGAGAGGCTCTGTATGGCACTTCAGGGGAAGAAATCCAATTACGACACGGATGTATTTGCTCCAATCTTAGGGGAGATCTCGAAAATATCCGGGAAGGCTTATGGGGAAGACGAAGAAATTGATATTGCCATGCGTGTCATTGCRGATCATTTGCGGGCGATAGCCTTCGCGATCAGTGATGGCCAGCTACCCTATCGCGATGGKGCGGGCTATGTGATTCGCAGGATATTGCGCAGRGCAGTTCGTTATGCTTACAGCTTTCTTGAATACAAGGAGCCCATTATCTGTCAACTCGTTCCGCATTTGGTARGGCAATTGAAGGAGCAGTTTCCCGAGCTYGCTGCWCAACAGGAGATYATTCAAAATGTGATCAGGGATGAAGAGTCATCYTTTTTGAGRACATTGGAGCAAGGCATGAAAAAATTRCARTCTGTATCWGGTGAATTGTCTGGATCACAGGCCTTCGAACTCTATGATACATTTGGATTTCCCATTGATCTTACCCAATTGATTTCTCGGGAAAAGGGTTTCACCATTGACATGGATGGCTTCAAATCCGAGATGGAGGCACAGCGAAATCGGGCGCGGTCAGCTTCTGCAATTGAAACAGCTGATTGGATAACGGTTCATGAGGTTGAAGCAGAAGAGTTTATTGGTTATGAGCACGTGGAGGCTGAGGTAAAGATTACTAAGTACAGAAAGGTAATGGCAAAGGGTAAGTCGTTTTATCAGCTCTGCCTTGATCGAACACCCTTCTATCCGGAAGGCGGAGGGCAGATCGGCGATACCGGTGTGTTAATATTTAATGAGGAAGAAACCACCATTGTCGATACGAGGAAAGAAAATAACCAGATACTCCACTTCACKCACACCTTACCTGCTGATCCCTCAGCCACTTTTCATGCSCGAATCGACGGTGAGAAAAGGAGGCTTACAGAAAATAATCACTCGGCAACMCACTTGATGCACGCTGCCCTTCGCAATGTATTGGGAACACACGTTGAACAGAAGGGTTCACTCGTCAATTCGGACTACTTGCGATTTGATTTCTCTCACTTTTCTAAAATTGAATCTGGCACGTTATCGCAGATTGAGGATATGGTCAATGAGAAAATAAGTGATAACATTCCCCTTGTTACCAAAGAGATGCCCGTTGACGAAGCCAAGGCAATGGGAGCAATGGCGCTGTTCGGAGAGAAGTATGGCGACGTGGTTAGGGTGGTAATATTTGACGAAAAGTAYTCAGTGGAGCTKTGTGGTGGAACACACGTTSAATCCACCAATGAAATTGGGTTGTTCAAGATYGTAACTGAAACATCGGTTGCGTCGGGAATACGTCGGATAGAAGCRYTAACAGCCGAGGCTGCCAGGGAACGGGGAGGRGCACAGGAAGCAARRGTCCAGACATTCTTTGAGAGCATCGATCAYGTGAGATCAYTGCATGRAGAAAGTGAATCAGTRGCTAAAGGTGRAYCTGAAAATGTCATTGCTGCTTTGGAGTYRATCGTTGSGAAGATTGCAGACCTGAAGATCCCTGAACAAATCAAGGCRAAAAAAGAACTCCTTGGTGCCGTTGAKGATCCCCAAACCATAGAGGATGRARTAGTGGCATTTACTGAGCTGACACAGAAGATCAAYAAGCARTTAATGTCTTCAAAGAAGCGTCTGGTAGCTGGACTCAAAGACCRRCTAAAGGCCAATATTCAAGAAGCAMATGGAYTSAATTATTTGATTGAACGTGTSGATATGGATGGTGGCTCGATGAAGGACCTTGCTTTCCARCTAAAGAGCGAGGTTGATAACTTGTTCCTGGTTTTTGGTGGGGAGTCCAATGGGAAGGCCCTGCTCACCGTRGTKGTTTCTGATAATCTTATYTCGGACAGGGGSCTGGATGCYGGGGCTGTTGTAAAAGAGATTGCCTCGGAAATTCAGGGWGGAGGAGGAGGACAGGCCTTTTTTGCCACCGCTGGCGGGAAAAATGTTGAAGGGATAGCCTCAGCTCTGGAAAAAGCGAGGAGCTTTCTCTCTTAGTTTAGTGAATGACTATCTTTTTGTATTGAACTTTTTGTTCACTAAATAGAACCAGCGTATAAATRCCAACACTTAGCTCCGACARATCAAYAACCTGCACCCCGGAAAGATCWGGATCACTGTACTGAAATACAATCTCCCCCTGCAAATTGTATACGCTRATTTGGGCTTGCTCATCCCCYATTGAGGCCTGAACATTGAAACGTCCGGATGARGGGTTRGGGAAYACTTCAAACGTGARCCCTTGYAYCTTTTGGTCAACACCAATCCAMATTGGGACATTGATGGTCGCGCTGTCCACACAACCGTTGCCATCTGTTACARTCACCGAATAGTCACCYGYGGCCAGGYTGYYGAGGTCTTCCTGTGTTGATCCGTTGGACCAGAKATAGGTRTAAGGGCCMACGCCACCGGTAATGGTGATRTCTATCGCTCCTGATGAATCGCTGKAACTTSCCGTGATAGAATCAGCAATTGCAATTCCACACCAGTTTTGGACCGTCAKAGCAGCGCTATCAATACACCCACTTCCATCAGTAAGGGTCACCGAATAAATGCCGGSTGCCAGGCTGTCGAGATCTTCCTGYGTTGATCCATTAGACCAGATATAGGTATAAGGGCCGRTGCCMCCGTTTACCGTGATGTCTATCGTTCCTGATGAATCACCATAGCTTCCTTTAATGGAATCTGTGATTGAAATTCCACAGGTTTGTATTGTAAATGAACGGGTRTAGGTATTRTCACCACYTGTACCGCTGTTGTTGTTGCATGCATTTCCGGCAATRTAGAATGTGATAGGTCCCACATCAGTGTTGGGTGCCGTCCAGTCAAATGACCAGGAATCAATGCTRTTGGCGTTTTTCTGATTGACGTAATCACGRCCTAAATTTGACTGGCCTGATGTTCTAACKGCGTCTGTGATGGTAAAAGAGCCGATTCCATTGTYRTTKCCATCAAGTACCGTGATCTGAAATCCAAACCTGGATTTGGTCCCGTCAACCACCTGGAGAGTTGTGGAATAKGTACTGTCGGGAAAGTACGCGAGGYTATCCATGGAAAATAGAATATCTCCCGGTCCYGTGTTTAAATTGCCTGAATGACATCCTGCACAATTTCCTTCCGATGGAGCCCCGGTTCTGGAAACAGGGGGAATGGAGGAGTTGGTAATGGCGRTYTCTGAGTGGATTATCAAACCGATCAGGACGCTTGTAATGATAAAGAGGAGGCCRGGCTTTTTCATAATTTCATTTTCGTTCGAACATTCACGTGYGYGATTGCTGAAATTTCATGGAGGTCTTCTGGATGCTGTCCATACCTCCCATCACGTTGGTAAAGTTACTTATTCCATTTCTTTTTAGGAGGGAAGATGCAGTCATGGAGCGATATCCGGTTTGGCAGTGTATATAAAAGGGCTKACCAGGATCAACTTTATCCAATTGCCCTTCCAGGGAGGCCAGCGGTATATTGTAAGCATTCTCCAGGTGTTGTTCTCCATATTCCTCTTCTCTTCTTACATCAAGGATCACATCGTTATYYTCACRAWCCGCSAGTTCCGTGGCGCTGATAGAATTTACAGTATCSGATGGCAGGCCTTTCTCTTGCCATGTTTGATAACCTCCATCCAGATAGCCCAGCRCATRTTCGTAGCCYACKCKTGTTAACCGSGAKATRGACTCCTCTTCCTTACCMGCTTCCGCCACTATCAGAYATGGRACRGCATGGTCCAGTAAGGTKGCCACCCAGATGGCATACATGCCATTGAGGCCAATATTTATYGCACCTTTCACAAAACCTTTCTCGAATTCCTCTGCAGTCCTTGTATCAAGAACGACGGCTCCATTTTCAAATTCTTGTGCAAAGGATTCTGCGGAGAGGGCCTTCATATTGCGCTTCATAACCTCGGAAAATCCTTSATAGCCGTTTTTATTGATCGCAGCATCGGTGAAAAAGTAGGAGGGAGGCGGTTTAAGCTGATCGGTTACGACTTGAATGAAGTCGGCCTCGTCCATATCTTGCAATGCATAATTGCTCCTTTTCTGCTCACCGATGGTAGACCATGTTTCTGGTCCCAACGCCTTGCCACAACTAGACCCTGGCCCATGAGCCGGATAAACCAGCACATCATCCGAAAGTGGYTTGATGATCCTGTTGAGCGAAGTRTACAGATGGCTTGCCAGCTCCTCCTGTGTGGCAACCCCATCTAATAAGTCYGGYCTTCCCACATCTCCAACAAACAGGGTGTCGCCCGTAAAGATAGCGTGCGGTTTGGCCTTTGAATCAAGCAAAAGATAACAGGATGATTCCAATGTATGGCCAGGTGAATGCAGCACCYTGATGATGAGCTCGCCTAATGGGAATTCTTGTTCGTCTTTAGCAACCTCTATCTCATAGCTGGTTTCAGCTCCCGGGCCAAAGATGATCGGTGCACCGGTTATTTTGGACAGATCGATGTGTCCCGATACAAAATCCGCGTGAAAATGAGTCTCAAACACGTATTTGATCTTTGCACCGCGTTCCGTGGCGAGCTTCAAATACGGTTCAGGTTCTCTTATGGGGTCAATGATTGCAGCTTCYCCCTGTGATTCGATATAATAGGAGGCYTGGGCGAGGCACGAAGTATAAATCTGTTCAATGAACATGCTTATTCTGCCCCGGTAATTGCCAGGTCAGCATCATAGAACTGGACCTTAGCCCTGTTCTCGTGGAAACGACCCGCTTGCTTGAACATCARCGGAATTACCAACTCACCGCTTTGATCTATAAAGCCGTATTTTCCATCCAGTACAACCCATGCAAGACCTTGGGAAAAGTTGCTTCCAAATTCATAATCGAAGGCAAATGCAGGATTACCTTCTTTATCTATATAAGATACCTYGTCACCCTYAACAACCCTGGCCAGGCCTTCACTAAATGTTTCYGCATTATCGTAGATCACTGCGATTTCTATAYTRCCTGATTTYCCCACATARCCAAATTTTATACCCATTTGTACCAGTGCAAGGCCATTCTGAAACTCTTCAGCAGCATCAAATTTCGGTTCGATGATCATTGAGTCCAGTTTGTCGATGAATCCGAATTTGTCGCCCACCTTAACCGATGCCAATCCTTCCGAAAAATGTCCGACCCTATCATAGGTTGGGTCAATTGCAAAATCGCCGTTCTTGTAAATAAAGCCGAATTTCCCACTGTCTTTGGCCATGGCAAGGCCATCATAAAAATCTCCGCAGTTGTCGAAAGTTGGTGGAACCACTTGCCTCCCTCCCCGGTCAACATAACCCCACTTTTCCCCCTTTTTCATTACTCTTGCCATATTCTCYCTAAAGGATTCTACAAAATCATACTCGGGCTCAATAAATATCCTRCCCTCCATGTCTATGTAGCCCCTTTTTCCCATTACAACAGCCCATGCCGCTCCATCACAAAATTCACCAGCAATCTCAAATTGGGGTTCAATCGCCAACTCKCCTGATTTGTCGAGATACCCACGTTTTTCCGCTCGAACTGCTACAGCGAACCCTTCATGAAAATCGCCAACATATTCAAAGTTGGTTTCGAATATTACTTCCCCGCTCTTGTTGATGAAACCGCKTTTCAGAACCTGTTCSGATCCCGRGCCRCATGCGTAAAGTGTAGATGCAAGGATTAAGGTGGTTAAAAATCTCATTTTGCACGCAATTGGATTGTGYTTYCAAATATAGTTAATAATCGATCATCTTATAATCAGGCATACAGTGATGTAAAYTGGAATTTCTCTCCATTAAACAAGCCCTTATCACTCAATTTTAGATTTGGAATTACCAGGAGAGCMAGGAACGAGAGAGTCATRTAYGGTGCACCCAGGGTAGACCCGAGCTTCTTGGCCTCTTTATCCATTTCGGCGTATAGATCKGCAGTTTCATABCCATCAGCWGTGGTCATCAGACCCCCAACAGGCAGGCCCAATACCATKGTCCTTTCCCYGTYRCATAAAGAGATTCCGCCTTTGGGAGGAATGAGGCAATTGATYGMTCTGACAATCTCYTCATCACTWACSCCAACAGCGATGATGTTGTGGCTGTCATGTGCMACACTTGARGCAATAGCGCCTTYCTTCATGCCAAAGTTCCTGACAAAAGCCACCGCTGGTGGAGCAGGGGAGTAGCGGTTGACAACCACCATCTTCAGGATGTCCTCCCCRATATCACTAACCAAATTTCCAGCATCGTTTTTTCCATTGAGAACCAGGTCRTTGGTGATCARCTGRCCATCAAGCGCCTCAATCACATGAATTTGGTCACTTTCTGCCTTAACATGAATGTCAGATACATCAATTGTTTCGCATTGGAAATGATTGATCTCCTCCTCAGAGACGCTTGCTATTAACGTATTGSGTCCATYTGATACYTGCAMCCCGTCGATATAGGTAGCCKTTACCTCAAACGAAYCAAGGTTGTCTACAATGATGAAGTCTGCAGGATCGCCTTGCTGTAGCAATCCAACGTCCAGGCCATAGTGTTTCACCGGGTTCAGGGTGGCAGCTCGAAGCGTGTTCATGAGGTCATTCCCCTTTGCGAGCGATCTTTTCACCAATTGATCGATATGACCAACAGCCAACTCATTGGGATGCTTGTCATCCGAGCAAAACATGATCATRTCCGGATATTCGTCGAGTAAGCCGATGAGTGCTTCGAAATTCYTKGCKGCGGAGCCTTCCCTAATCGCGATTTTCATTCCGTATTTGAGTTTATCCAARGCCTCTTCKGCGGTGAAGCAYTCGTGATCAGTACTSATACCGGCTTCTATATAYTTGCGTGCCTCTTCMCCYCTCAATCCMGGCGCATGGCCATCAACMACCTTGTTTTGGTCTTTAGCCGCCTGGATTTTTGCCAGAACCATTTCATCTCCCATTAACACACCGGGGAAATTCATCATTTCTGATAAATACCTGATCTCATCCATGGCCATCAACTCTTTAACTCCGTCAAGATCGATTTCGGCTCCGGCCGTTTCGAAGGCAGTAGCTGGCACACAGCTTGGGGCACCGAAATTGAACTTAAACGGTACTTTGTTGCCGTTCCTGATCATGTACTTTACACCATCTATACCTACCACATTGGCGATTTCATGAGGGTCAGAAACTGTAGCCACGGTACCATGGACAACCGCGAGGCGTGCAAATTCTGAAGGGATCAGCATAGAGCTCTCGATATGGATATGGGAATCCACAAAACCGGGCATGATGTAATCAATGCCTTCCACATCTGCTTCAACGATGCTGCTGATCTTACCTTCTTGTATTTCAATTCTCCCTTTGAAAATTCGTTTGGCAACGACATCTACAATATTTCCGGAAARGGTGCTGGTTTTGCTCATAGGAGAATAGTTTGTGAGCAAAGTAAATAAAAATTAAGCAAGCGGCTGTGCATTGGTCAGGCCCGGAGTGTGGCCTGCTTGCGAATTCAAGTTTTTAAGGGTGAATCAGGCGTGCTAAATACGGGATCTCCCAACTTTAGAATTATCGGAATTTGGCAGGTGCTTTCATCAACGCTGCCATTTCTTCCAGTTCCGCTTTCACAATCCCTGGCAACGGATTGAGTATATTAGAAAATGAGCTGAAGGAGGCTGCAGGTGCGGCATTCGCATATTCGCACAAATGTTTATTCGTGCTTAGTCAAACATCATTTCGGGCTCCTCTTTGGGAAGCTCTTTCTTCCTGGCAAAACGAATACCGAGCATGACCTCATGGGTTCCTGAACTGTAGTTCTTGAGATCTGAAGTAGTAACATCATATGAATAGCCGAAGAACAGTTTTTCTTCTACTGAATAGCCGATCAGTAGCGACATGGCATCATCCGTTCTGTATGATCCACCTATCCAGAACTTCTGCTGATAAATCGCCTTCGCAGAAATGTCAAACTGAACCGGAGTAGGCTTTACGTATTTCATCAAAAAAGAAGGTTCAATTTCAAAATCACTTCCAACTTCAAATTTATATCCACCCATTACAAAGACGTGGCTGGTGAGGCGACCAATTGGGTCGGCAGATTCATTCAGTTTCAGTTCGTTTTGCAGCAATTGCGGTACTGAAGCGCCCAGAAAATACTTATCGCCATACCAGTAAACACCGAATCCAGCATCTGGAATCGTGATAGATTCAATGCCTGATGAACTCAGGGGATCCATTTGATCCTCAAGTGTAATCTTCGACCCATCAATACTGTATTGCATTATGCCGCCAAACAACCCCGCCGACACCTTCATGTCATCACTATTTAAGTCAAAATGAAAGGCATATGAACCATAGGCACCAACCCTGCTCGTAGGACCCGTAATATCAGTAAACAAATATCCACCTACACCCATATTCTCCGCCTTTATGGGGCCGTGCATGCTCAATATAAATGTCCTTGGTGCATCTGTTAATCCCACCCATTGAAAGCGGTGATTCGTCTTAGCCTCAAAGTAATCTTTGTTGCCTGTGATACCAGGATTTAGTACATAGTCATTGATGAGATATTGGCTGTACTGCGGCAATTGCTGAGCCTTCAGCGTTGCCAAACCAAATACAAAAACGCATGTCAACAGAAGTAATTTTTTCATAGCTCTTCTCTTACCTCAATATTGTTAATGGCCCGGTAAGTGTTTCTTTCACCACACCGTTCACGTCCTCATTGAACTTAATTACATAGTAATACGTTCCAACCGGAAGTAGCTTACCCTTGTAAGTACCATCAAATTTTGTGGCATATTTGTCACCCTGAGGGCTATCAAATATCAGCTCTCCCCAACGATTGTAAACC
>NVRW01000085.1 GCA_002400975.1 Flavobacteriales bacterium
GTGGTCTACAAAAATGAGGATATCCGAAATCCTTACCTAACCATTGATATCTCTAAGCATCCAAAGGGAGTGTATTTCATCGAAGTGATAAATGCAGATGAACTATTTGTGGGTAAGGTAATCTATCAATAAAATATTTCAACTCAAATAACCGCTTCAAGTCCTGAAAGAAGGGGCCCGCCGGCCAGGCAGGTTCGCTCAGCACAAGCCGCTCTGCGACCTTGCATTTTTTCCACAACAGGCTGTTTCGGGTGTTGGCTTTTCTCGCAAGCCTCTTTTTGAGTTTGGTTTCAAACAAAGAGTGCATAGGGAATATCAAAGCCGCAATACCGCATTGAACCAATGCCTTTAGATCAAATACCAGTGATTCYTACCCAACACMTAAAAAAATCTYAAAAAAYAYTTGGTTTTTAAAAATATAAKYTATATCATTATGATATCATTTTAATATCAAYYAAAATTAAAATCATGCAAGAAGAAAAAATCAACAATCCCATCTCCGGATATACCATGTTATTGGCGCTATTCGTCCTGATAGGCCTCACTATTGCCAGTTTTGCAACTATGAGGGCGCCTTTTGCAATCGTACTTATACTGAGCGACATTTTCATAGCCACYGGCTTCTTTTTTATAAACCCCAACGGCTCACGGGTACTGGTGCTGTTTGGAGATTACAAGGGCACGGTTAAGAAAAACGGTTTTTTCTGGACCAATCCATTTTACGYCCGGAAGCGTATTTCGCTCAGGGCAAGGAATTTTGACAGCGACCGGGTAAAAGTGAATGACAAGATCGGTAACCCAATCCTTATATCCGTCATCCTGGTATGGAAGGTGAAAGAAACCTACAAAGCCGCCTTTGAGGTAGATAATTATGAAAACTTTGTAACCGTACAAAGCGATGCAGCCGTGCGGAAGATGGCCGGTTCCTATCCTTATGACAACTTCAACGATGAGRAGACCGAGATCACATTGCGGTCAGGGATGAATGAAGTAAATGACGCATTGGAACACGAATTGGCAGAGCGATTGGATATTGCAGGTATCAAGGTCGTGGAAGCGAGGATCGGCTACCTGGYATATGCGCCWGAGATCGCCAGTGCCATGCTGCGCCGCCAGCAGGCCACAGCTATCGTGGCGGCGAGGTTCAAAATYGTTGAAGGAGCCGTGGGTATGGTGGAGAACGCTTTGATAGAGCTTTCCAAAAAGAATATTATAGAATTGGATGAAGAGAAAAAAGCGGCAATGGTGAGCAACCTTATGGTGGTACTCTGTGGAGACAGGGACGCCACCCCGGTGATCAATACTGGCACTTTGCATCAATAANTCCCATGGGTAAGAAAAAGGCCTTTGTATTGAGGATACCTCCTGA
Organism: Flavobacteriales bacterium; assembly: GCA_002400975.1. Classification (GTDB taxonomy): domain Bacteria; phylum Bacteroidota; class Bacteroidia; order NORP154; family NORP154. The sequence continues at coordinate 1,370 of NVRW01000085.1, forward strand.
TACGATGAAAGCCATCGAGAAATGGGCTGCGGACGAGTTCCGTAGCGCCAACGGCCAGATAGAATGGATGATCAATAAGTGTTTAAAAGATGCGAGTCGTATGAAGAAGAAAAAGTGAATGAGATCATTTGGATTTACACAACCTTCATATCAATAATCGAGGATGGGTTTATCAAAGGCTCAATCCAATGAGGGGATTCAGATCAAACRACMGYTTCAAGCCYTGAAAAAAGNKGGRMCTGNCCKGGAAAGGATGAATTGGCAAAGTTTATCCGTGAMMGTATAAWATYTACCGTATTACAATTTTCTCTGTATACAAACTGTTYCGACCCGAACCAATRACCATATATACYCCKGCCGATAATTTATCYTTTGAATCCAGAGCTAATTTATATTCACCATTCTCAAGAACAATTACTTTTGAGTAATGTTCTATCCCCAACATATCAAGAACAGCAATACGTATTTCACCATCTTTTTTATTTCCTTTTATGTCAACATAGAATTTATCATCAGTTGGGTTGGGGTATACTGCAATATTAAAAGATGCTGACTCAGTTATATAGTTTACTTTGACCATTTTCGAGTATTCGTAATTACCATCATAATCCATTTGCTTTAGACGATAATAAGAGATGCCGTTATKGGGATYGGGATCAACMGCRGAATAGTACAARSGTTGATTACTGTTACCGGCACCMGTAAKATRAGTTACCATTTCAAAATCAATTCCKTCAATACTCCGCTCAACAGTGAAATAATCATTGTTGGTTTCACTTGCCGTTTCCCATTCTAAATTAACCTCACCTTCATCTTGATTCAGTTTAGCATCAAAATACGAGAGCTCTATTGGCAAGGGGTTCAGGCTACCACTTCTGGATCCAAATGTAAAAGGACTAAAGGTGGTAACAACGGCATCCGTTAAAACGCTTCCAGTGCCGCTTCCCGAACAAGTTCCGGTGGCGGTAGCGGGTTTCTCATCCCATGAACTTGTGCCGCTGTTCCAGTGGGCAACTGTCAGACTRGSGCAATCATCRATCATGGAGTTTGAAGCGTTTTCCCAATACAGCTTAACAGTAACATCTGAAGTGCCTGCAGTTCTGTCTAATGTCCAGTATTCAATCTGGCTCACCCTTGTGATTGGCGCAGTAACGTCATAGCTGCCATATCCAGCAGGTATATATTGGGCTGTAAACACATCGGTTGCACTTGAAGGTGCRCTCATCTCTATCCTTGCCCAAACTGYGCCGTCGCCYGTYGGAAAAACAAATGCYGTATTTCCGGTTTTCTTTACCGCCCCCTGAATAAAACTATTGGTGGAACCGCCATTTGTACTCGAACCGGCAGGGAGATTAACGCGCTGTATGTTGGTTTTTGAATCAATATTTCCATCAGTAAGTGTAAGCAAATTGGTTATYGTAATATTGCTTCCGGCTSMTAAGAGTATTCCTCCAGYACTGRTATTGTTAACTTCCAGRTCATAAAARGTCTCATCACTTATAGTYCCTCCAATYGTTTGKGTGGYGCTGCCATTAAARGTTACTTTTCCCGTATACTCAGTAAACGGGCCAGCGGAAGAAGTGCTATTGTTTGTCCAGTTGCCAGCAAGAGTGATGTTATAAGGATTTTCCGTGACATCCAGTTCAGCTGTACCGTTTATTGTYAGATTGCCATTTAGGTCTAAACTGGCCTCCATGATTTTAGTACCGGATGTTGAAAGCGTAAGGTGGTGATATTGTGCAGGCGTGCCGCTAGGCGTTTTAATGGTCTGAGCACCTGCGCTACTGTAATTTACCGTGTTGGGGTTGGCAGAGGCGGTAAGCGTCATTGCATCGAATGACGCACCATTGCGCTCTATATTTACGACGGAGTTTACGTCATTAATCCAGGTATTGCCGGAGCCTCCGTTTATTTCAGCTTCGGCCGTTATAGTGCCTTGGTTGGTAACAGTTACTGTTCCTTGCAGAACAAATTTATTTACTGTGAGACTAGCAGAGGACAAGATAGTTTTATCTCCCGTAGTGATTTCCAGTGTTCCYAGGGAAACCGTTCCGGTGCCGTCAATATTTGTGCCGGAGCCGGTCAGCGTAACCGTATTCATGCCGCCAACTGCATGCGTTCCATTCACAGTATAATGACCGACTACTTGTGTCACACCATTACCGGTCCCCCCTGCATCAATTGTAAGATCACCGTTTATATTTATGTCCTCGAAATCGAACGTTCCCCCYGAGTTAATTGTCACATCATTGATGGTAGCWCCACCCATAATAGAAAGTGTATGGGTGTTGCAGATAACAATATTGTCTGTAACTGCGGGAGGTCCTGCATCTGACTGCCCAACGCTTCCGCAGCTGGCCGTCATCCATGTGGATGCGTTTCCCAGCTCGCCTGTTGCTTTGGAGTAATAGGTGGTTTGAGCGAAAGAATCACTTGTGCAGAATAAAAGGCAGGATACAATTAATGTTAACCTGCTATACCAACAATTATGCAATAAAAAAGGCTCAAATACTGTGGCGTAACTTCTGAGCATGTCAATCTGTATTAATATGGGTTTTTGGATTTTGGTGACATTTTCATTGCTATGTGCTAATTCACTGTGTAAAATTAGTAGCATTTGTCCCCAGATTTAACCAACATTCTGAGCATTGTTACACATGTAAGAATTGGATATAAATTGGTCGGGTTTTGGGGTGGGTGACATGAACGAACGGTTCAGGTCAAATAACAGTTTCAAGCCTTGAAAAATTTCGACATTTGTCCCTTGGGGTTCACCTGATGATCACCCCGAAGTGGAGCAAAGTTGTAAGTCCAGATGATGATACACGCGTTACGGCATGACGTGCGCTAGCTGGTTACCTCCCCGGGTACGTGCTCAGTGTTGCAGGGCGTGATATGAGAACATACAATAGTCGAACTATTCTATTATTAGCCTTGCACCCTCAACTTGATCACCAGATTGAATGCTTAAGATGTATAACCCCGATGCCAGATGCTTAACGTCTAGAGAATTTGTATGATCAGCCGTATATTGCTTTTGAATCACAACCTGTCCTAATACGTTATATACGAAAACAGCCGCGTCCTTTTTCCAAAGATTGGAGCTAAAGTATACTTCACTTCTCGCAGGTACAGGGTGCAGATTCAGTTTATTTTTAGTCTTGCGCAATACGGGAATCTGGGTATAGCCATTCTCGTCTGTCTTAATTATAAACATGTTGTCGTCTCCTTGGCTGTAGCTATTTGTGGTACCAACAATTACGAAACTACCGTCATCGAGTTGTTTTACATCTCCTCCYTGTTCTTTTGCCCATTCTCCATATGATCTTGACCATTCCATATTCCCATCCTTATCCGTTTTTACAGCATAAATATCATAGTCTGTCAAACCTCCGCTATTYGTACTCCCAACYRTAATAAATCCAGAATCCGCACAAATTTCTACAGAAGAAAAGAAATCATCCCCGGAACCTCCAAATTCCTTTGACCATTTGAGGTCTCCTACTGAATCAACTCGCACCAGAAAACCATTTTTCATCCCAGTTGAAATTGTTGTGTAACCCGCTAATATAAATCCTCCATCCCATGTCWGTTTAAGATCCCAAAACAACGCGTCTGGCGTTCCGGTTCCTGAGAATGTCTTGTTCCATAAGTTATTTCCCAGGGAATCAAGTTTAGTAATTCTCGCACTACCGTACGATCCGCAAAGCAAATATCCTCCATCCGTAGTTTCGGTCAGATTTGAAATGAACCCTTCTCCTAACCACTTGGTACGCAAGGTATCGCCGTACGCATCTGTTTCAATGTAAATTCCCCGAACACTGATCAGTGTTTCCTGTGTAGGATGCCAATACCAAAGTGAAGACCCCGTGGTTACAAGTGCATATCCTGAATCCTGTGTAGAAATTAAGTTGTAACCATTATCATATACGCTGTTCGACCAATATGGGTAGTGCCTGGACCATTCAAACTGCCCCATTGAATCAAGCTTTACGAGCTCCGAGTTATTGTAATTATCCCATACCGTATCAGTTACAATAAATCCTTTATCCGCAGTTGCTATGACTTTATGTTTCCCGTAAGGCGCTGTCCACAGGGTATCACCTACGGAGTCTATGCGGATCGTTAGACCAAGTCCGCTGGCAACAAAGCCACCATCACTCATTTTTATAATAGATGCTCCAGTTTCATGTCTCTCAGTTCCATAGGATCTATACCACACGGTCTGGGCATTACATACCTGTGAAATCAACAGATAAGAGAGAATGAAATAGCAAGTTTTTGAGCTAAAGCACATATGCTAATATACTGAAAATAAGGTCAATAACAGCCCGATTCTTCTCGATGATTAGAAATTATATCTCACCCCCATACCTGCATCAAGATCAATATTCAATGGATCATCAATAAGTTCAATATAGATTATCACATCCACAAAAACACTAATTGGCATRTTTTGAAAGAGGTATTCTGCTCCAATAGTTCCGTCMGCGCCAATGTCAACGTTTCCATTAAATCCCTTGATCTGACCCCCGCCTCCGAAATACCAATCAAGACCCTTGATATTATCCCACTTGCCAATTTTTTGCGCCGGGAGATGAAACAGATAATGTACAAAAAGACTAATCCCGTTATTGTCAAATGGCAGTGTACCGACAGTTAATTCAAGCGCATTGCCTCTCAGATATTTCTTTACAGAAATTCCCGTGGGATCACCACCCCTTATACCGATACCCCATTCATAATCAGTAGTGTGTCTGGAGGGTTCTGCACTACTTTTGGATGAAGCATCAGAAGTGGATTTAGGGGGCGGCTTGTGTTTTTCGTCCCAAACTTTTTTGGCAATGGCGGCTTCATTCGGGTCTTTGGTAAGATACTTTGAATGAACATATCCTAACTTTTTCCCATATTCCACTTGCCACCAATCCCCTTCTTGATTTAAGACATTCACTTTATCCCCTGCCGGAATTAGCGTAACCGCAGTATTATTAGAACCGGGCCCCGTTCGCAAGTTTAATCCTGCCTGGGATTTGACATAATACATGTTTTGTTGAGCAATCACATCATCGGTGAGGAGTGTGAATGTTGTAATTACTATTAAAGTAAGTATTGCCGTTTTCATATACTGTCTGATATAGCCAGGTTAAAAACGCATTAATTCTTTCTAAAAGAAGAACTGAGTCAATATATATTTCCATCCTGGCCTTTCCAGCCTTTTTCAGTCTTCTCAAATCTTATTTTACCGGTTGGGTTTTTAATATTTCCCTTATTTGTACCCACCGCCTTCTTTAAAAAGTCTGGTTTGTTGTCCTTTAAGTATTCAATTTCTGCCTGGTATTCTATCTCATAGATYTGGACTCCAGAGACTTCACTTTCTTGTCCATTTACCTTTTCGAAAGAATTTATTCTTAGAACGCCYTCGTCAATCTTTTTCCTCCACCTATTTTCAAATACCAGTTGTGCATCGCCTTCCGAAGGCAAAGACGAACATGAGGAGAAAACCAACATCCCGAACAAGATTATTCCTAAAGCAATGGTCCTATTTGTTTCTGTTTGCATAATGTTCCTTGATCRATTAATAGTTTTTAATRCCTGATTTTGTYAACAAGATTCCGAGTCCAGAGCCATTCYCKGTTCACAATTAGAAATTATACCKKGCSCCTAYMCCGCTTTGACCGTTAAATAGAAAGGGRTTGTCAAACARCTCCAGAAAGAGGGTTATGTCCAAAAACRYAGAGAACTTAGGGTTYTCAAAGGTGTATTCCACTCCAATYACMCCATCRGCGCCGACATCAAAATCCGTKCGTACCTCTTCTCCGCCAGAATGCCAATGATTGTCCCAATCATCCGGATCGGGATCGTGATCRTGGCCATAGCGAAAGTYRTAAGCAACAGWAATAAACCGAACTTGCCCYCCAAAACCGTAATACCATTGCAAGCCGCTCACTCCCTCWATATTCAAGTCATYATGAAATAAATAATGYACTTGTATCGCAATCGCTGATTTTATCCTGGATCCTTCRTAATCATAAAACTCATAATTGAAATCGYCRATATCATCRAATCKGTCCCTATAACGGTYATTAACTCCCCAAAATGCAGTCCGCCCAATACTGAGTTCCARTGCCCTGCCATCATCCATGTATTTTTTAGCTGTGATCCCMGATGGGTCGCCCAACCGTAGACCCAATCCCCAATTACCACTTAAATCCAGAGAGTTTGAACCWGAACTTTTGGATGATGCYGAAGAATTATTCTTTGAGCTTTTTTTCTTRTTGCTCTTTGCAACGGCTTCTGCCTCTTTTTTGTCYTCAGTTARGAATTTTGAAGAAACGTAGCCCTTTTGTCCTTCGTATTCTRCTATYGACCATTCTTCTCCCTTCTCGATAACCYTAACCTCTCCRGCAGCMGGTATTGAAGTAAGGATGGACTCGTTGGTTCCAGGGCCACTTCTCATATTTAAACCCTTTKCGGATTTTACATAATGGGTTTGTGCCATCGCWATATTGCAGATTACAAGATACATGATGGCDAGAATTGTTCGTTTTATGRTTTTCATAATATGCBDCATTAATGGTTAAACTTTAGATTATTTGTTGVTCTCTCTHTTGATTTTCTTACYDGCYYTTTTKATAAAYYGYYTAACGTCYTTYTCAAYGYYCTYCAACCACCATYTGARVTCRTTTTTATYGSYTTTCGACTTYKTRTAKKTCCGGYTYTTTTTGTYRTARGTRATTTTWTCRTKYTTKATYARARWYAYYTTTTCRTCATTGGCTGAAAATTCGACTTTCCCCTCAGCCACAATTAACTCTACMTCCTCATCCTCTTCGTATGCTTTAATATTGAATGCGGTGCCCAATACTYTGGTCTGCGTGTTCCNGGCTGTAACAATAAATGGCATGGTGGTATCTGACTCCACTTCAAAAAACGCTTCGCCGGTTAATATTAGATTTCGTTCTGACTCAGCAAAGAGTTCAGGGTAACTTAGGGTGCTGTACTTATTGAGGTGAATTYTACTGTTGTCTGGGAGGTGAAATACTTTGRCGCTGTCCTGRGTAACGATATCAATCATGACGAKCTGAACARSACCGTTGTTATTTGGCCCGGTGAATAAGTAACCTGCCCCAATGATCAACACAGCCRCSGCTGCAACTTTCCACCAATGTCTACCTAATAAGGGAAYCACTTTAGCGYTGCTGCTTTCTGCGTCAATTTTGGCTTTTAGTTGATCCCATTGCTCAGCTGTATTGGGAGTATAGGTCTTAAAGGATTTGTCAGATAATTGAAGAAGTTCTTTGAGTTGCTCAAATTGTTTCTTGTTTTCTTCACTCAMCTCAAGCCACTCATTCAATACGGTTTCATCCYCGGGSGAAATTTCATTCGTGAAGTGCTTCACGATTAAATCCCAATATTTTGTTTCCATTTTCTAAGTTTGAAATTGCCYTTACATATAATAACACAGGGCAAAATCTYTTTACCCCTAAACKGAMYBGAAAAWWWKTTAAWDWAAAYGCCTARCYRGGAAATTCTYTCAGCATTGCYARGAAGGGTAGGATMGCTTTTGGGAGRTAYGCTTTTAGTTCTTTGCGAAGTTTATCCAGYGCAATGCTCATTTGAKTTTCCACGGTTTTGATGGAAATRTTCAGATGCYCTGCAATTTGTTTGTATTTCAKYTCTTCATGCCTGTTYAAAACAAAAATTGCCYTGCATTTRGGAGGYARSGTATTTATKGCYTGYTCAATTYTTTKCTGCAAYTCATCCGCATCCAGGCTAAGTTCAACMACATTKGCATTTGGCTCACCRATTTTCTCATCRTACCGAACAACYCGTTTGTTTTTTTCGAGCCAGTTCAAAGCCCCGTTGTAAGTRGCTTTATATAAATATCCCTTCATAGGACTTTCCCAATCAATTGAGTCCCGGTTTTTCCATAGGTTTAGAAAAACATCYTGAACAATATCTTCGGCATTGTTCCGGTCATTCACAATATTGTTTGCAAAATTGCAAAGCACCTTGTGAAACCKAAAAAAYAACTGTTCTAATGTGGTAATATCTGCAGYCATMGTTGGCGGGCAAAGGTATTGAACAGGAAGGTTTAATTAAYAGATGGTGAATTAATTTATTTAAATCTACRCCGAAAACRGAGGGTAACCGAACCACTRTATCCGCTCAGYGTRTTCCYGATGCAATATTTAYTTCAGTCSAGGRAGAAAGCAYTTAACTCATCTGGATGCKGGCCTTCTATCTTTCAAATTCCAACCTTTTGTACCTTTGATTCATCTTATATGTGATATAGTATGCTCTTTAACGACATTAAACGAGCATCATCAATAGGGTGACAGGCAAGAACATGACTATAAGTGAGCAGGCCAGCCCTTGGTGGGCAGGCAGGTTCCATCCGA
>NVRW01000086.1 GCA_002400975.1 Flavobacteriales bacterium
GAGCCAATAACGCGAACAAAGTGAGCCAATAACGCGAACAAAGTGAGCCAATAACGCGAACAAAGTGAGCCAATAACGCGAATGAAGTGAGCCAATAACGCAAACGAAGTGAGCCAATAACCTGAGTCAGCCAGTTGGCGGACGAACAATCTTACATCATCCGCTGCCTCTTCATYAAATAAGGCATCAACACCTGAGCAAATCCRGCATTTAYATCCGCYTCTACATAATCGATGTTGAATTGGCCACARCGCAACTTYAGCTCCTTTTTATAGGCCTGAATAGCCGCGATATAGTTCTTCTTTATGTCATTGGGATGTGCCTTGATCTCCTCTCCTGTTTCCGTATCGACAAATCTATACGGCCGGTTCTCGAACTTGAAATCCAGTTCTTTTTCCTTATCAACAACATGAAAGAGAATGATCTCATGCTTATTGTGACGCAAGTGCTGCAACGCAGAGAAGAGCTCATCTTGCTGATCAGAATTRTCCATCATGTCACTGAAGATAATCACCAAAGACCGCTTGTGAACACTATCAGCTATCTGGTGTAGCGCGGCAGTAGTCCCCGTTCGCTTACGCATTTCAGGACTCACCAATAGTTTGTCCAGCTCACTCATCATCATCGTGCCGTGAACCACTGTTGACCTCGATGGTGTGTGAAGCTCCAGCTCATCAGAAAATACACTCAATCCAACCGCATCCCGCTGCTTTTTCAGCAGGAGCATGATAGCCGCCGCGGTATAAACAGAAAACTTGATCTTATTGAACGTGCCGGCTTCATCCACATCTATCTCAGGATAATACATGGAAGAGGAGCTGTCAATTACCACCTGGCAACGCAGGTTTGTTTCCTCTTCAAACCGCTTAACGAAGAGCTTTTCACTTCTCGCAAACAATTTCCAATCTATATGCTTGGTTGATTCACCGGTATTGTACAAGCGGTGCTCAGCAAATTCCACAGAAAATCCATGAAAAGGACTTTTGTGCAGACCCGTTATGAATCCTTCAACAACCTGCCGGGCRATTAGCTCTAAACCCCCAACTTGTTGTATCTCTCGCTGATTTATAGGCATGTTACGAATACGAATTTAKACGAAWGTACGAAGTACCAATACGAATCCGTACTAATTTGCGAATGGATAATGACTATGACATAAATTGGTCAATAATATACTGACCAACCAATAGGTTAACGTCACAACRTCTGAGTTCSTMCTTTTCGACGAAGAGAGNNNTCCGTACCTGTGGGAAATGGGGAACGCTAGATTTTAYAGCTGCGCATCCAGCTTTTCTGCAAGGATATTCTTGGCTACYGCGCCGACTTGTTTGTCGACTATTTCWCCCCCCTTAAAAAACAATATYGTSGGAATACTGCGAATTCCGTACTTAGACGAGATCTCAGGATTGCTATCGACATCAACCTTGCCTACTAYCGCTTTACCTTCATATTCMTCTGAGAGCTCTGCAACCAATGGTCCAACCATTCTACAAGGCCCGCACCATTCCGCCCAAAAATCTACGAGCACAGGTTTATCCGAGTTTAGCGCTAACTCTTCAAAATTGGCATCCGTGAATTCTACTGTCATCTCGCTAAATTTTAGTTGATTATAATTCTTTGCAAATATAAACACTCAAATCAAATGCCATTGTAAAACAAAGGACATTTTGTCATCTTTYTGTCGCGTTTCCAAATTACGTTTGCAAAAARAGGCTAGTTTAGTTTGTACTCCACCCCCGATATTTCCTCAAGRGATTCCAGAAATTCGTCATTCAGATCCACCCGGAATTCATTSGAATGCATCTCAATATAGTTRTTCTCCGTCTTGTCACCAACCTTGAAATTAAGTGTRCATTGTCCAATATTGGAGTTGATTAAGTTCATGATCTCCTCAATAAACGATTCRGAAACATCCTCCAGGGCCACCTGCATGGTGATACTCTTGCCGAGTTTRTTTCGAACGTCRGAGAGAAGYTGAATATTATGTACCTTAAACTCCCAGTTGTCCTCCGACCTGTATCGCAATTCCACCTTTCCATTTATAAACAGAAACTCCTTRGGCTTTAAAAAATGGCGCATCTTTAAATAATCTTCCGCAAACAGTGCRATTCGCATTGTTCCRGTAAAGTCCTCAATGGTAAAGATTCCGAAAGGATTACCTGTTTTGGTTGTACGATGCTGCGCCTCTGTAACGATTCCGGCTATTTTAACTTCCTTACCCTTGAATTTCAGCAAGTCAGAACTGAGATCCTCYAAAGTAGTATTGCAAAAATGCCGAACCTCCACTTTAAAATTATCYARCGGATGRCCRGACAAATACATACCCGTTATTTCTTTTTCTTTGGAAAGCATCTCCAATTGAGTCCATGGCTCACATTTGGGRATATCAGGATCCTTCACATCCAGTGGATCCATGCTAAACATVGATATTTGATCTGAGTCCTTGTCGTTTTGGAACTTGCYGCCAAACTTTATGGCCTTGTCTAAAAAGATTGAGTCCTCCTCATTTTCCCGDTAGAAATACTGGGAGCGATAAACACCYTTAAAGCAATCAAATGCYCCTGATACCGCGAGACTCTCTAAACACTTTTTATTGGCCGCCCTCAGGTCAATGCGCTTGGTGAGATCAAAGATACTTTCGAAGCCTCCCTCCTTCTCACGTTCCTCCACTATTGCATTGGCAGCTGCTTCACCTACTCCTTTCACGGCGCCCAGGCCAAAACGAATCTCGCCATTCGTATTAACGCTGAACTTGTATTCTGATTCATTGACATCGGGACCGAATACTTTGATTCGCTTCCTCTTGCATTCATCCATAAAGAAGGTGATCTTCTTAATATCATTCTTGTTCCGTTGAAGCACAGCGGCCATATACTCCGCAGGATAATTGGCTTTCAGGTAAGCTGTTTGATAAGCTACAACCGAATAGGCWGCAGAGTGAGAACGGTTAAATCCATATCCCGCAAAGTGTGCCATAATCCCGAAAATCTTTGTTGCCAACGCCTTTTCAATGCCTTTGGCTACAGCGCGTTCTACAAACTTCTCTTCTTCAGGTGGAAGAAGTTCGGCCTTCTTCTTTCCCATGATCCTGCGCAGGATATCGGCTTCACCTAGCGTGTAGTCCCCCAGAATCTGTGCAGCTTTCATGATTTGCTCCTGATACACCATGATACCGTATGTGTTTTTCAGGATGTCTTCTAACAACTCATGTGGATATTCAATTTCCTCCTTACCGTGTTTTCGGTTGATGAACGATGGAATAAACTGCATCGGACCAGGCCTGTACAAAGCATTCATCGCGATGAGATCCTCCATATTGGTTGGCTTCAAATCCCTTAGGTAAATACGCATTCCCTCTGATTCAAACTGGAAAGTGCCAATCGTATCTCCATTTTGATACAACTCATATGTTTTTTCATCATCCAGCGGAATCTCATCAATATCAATATCAACACCGTGGCGTTTACTGATAAGCTCTATAGCATCACCAATGATGGATAGTGTTTTCAAGCCAAGAAAGTCCATCTTCAACATTCCAACCTGCTCGGCATACTTGTCTGCATATTGGGTTACMAGCAAATYAGAATTCTTGGCTGTGCTGAGAGGCAGCAATTCCCTGAGGTCCTCCCGACCAATAATTACCCCAGCCGCATGTATACCGGTATGCCGCGAACTGCCCTCCAAAGTTTCGGCAAAGCCCARRGTTCTCACGGTCAGGAGATCTTTACCMTTTTTGGCCTCCGCCAATTCCTTGACATCCTCAAAAGCCTGCTTTAAACTAACACCGGGTCCTTCCGGAACCAACTTGGCCAATCGATCCGCTTGAGGAAGTGGCAACTTCAGCACACGGGCAACATCCCGAATTGATGATTTAGCTGCCATCGTACCAAASGTGATGATCTGAGCCACCCTGTTTTTACCGTATTTATTCACTACCCAATCAATCACTTTAGCCCGCCCATCGTCGTCAAAGTCAATATCAATATCCGGCATGCTCACTCTTTCAGGATTCAGAAATCGCTCGAAAAGCAGATCGTACTTGATGGGATCGATATTGGTAATATAGGTACAGTAYGCCACAACCGAACCAGCTGCTGATCCCCTTCCAGGCCCAACTGCCACGCCCAGTTCCTTGGCCGCAATTACAAAATCCTGRACAATCAAAAAGTAACCYGCAAAGCCCATATCATCAATGATCYTCAACTCATAGTCTATGCGCTCCTTAATTTCCTGCGTTTGCTCCGGGTAYCGAACAGCAGCGCCGTCCAATGTCAGCTTACGGAGATACTCCCCTTCTGAAGTAAAACCCTCAGGCAAATCAAAAATAGGCAGCAAGATATCACGGTTTAGATCTGGCATCTCAATCTTGCTCACTATCTCACCAGTATTGTCCAAGGCTTCCGGAAGGTCTTTGAATAGCTCCTCCATCTCCTCTTTAGACTTCAGATAAAACTGGTCTCCGTCAAACCGCATTCGATTTGGATCATCGTAATCTTTCCCCGTCTGCAAGCAAAGTAAAATATCCTGCGCCTCTGAATCYTTAGCTTCTATATAATGKACATCATTGGTAGCRATCATCTTCACATTGTACTTCCTCGACCACCTTATGAGCACTTCATTGCATTTATCCTGATCSGCAATTCCATGGCGCTGCAACTCTATGTAGTAATCCTCGCCAAAAATATCAAGCCACTCGCAGAACAGTTTCTCTGCTTCCTCTTCCTGTTTATTGATTATGGCCTGATTGACTTCGCTTGCCAAACAGCAGGTAGTGGCGATTAATCCCTCACTGTGCTTTCTCAGAAGATCCTTATCAATCCTGGGTTTGTAGTAAAACCCATCAATAAACCCATGGGAACACAGCTTGGAGATGTTCCGGTATCCAACTTCATTCTTTGCAAGAATTACCTGATGAAATATAGACTTTTCCGCATTGTCGGAGTGAATTCTATTGGAACGCTCATGCATACTTCCATTAGCGATATAGAATTCGCAACCAATAATTGGCTTGATATCATTCTTCTTCGCCTCGTTGACAAATTCAGGAACACCGTACATGTTTCCATGATCCGTGATAGCCATAGCACCCATGCCGTACTGCTTGGCTTTGGAAAGCAGGGGTTTAATTCCCGCAGCTCCGTCCAGCAAAGAGTACTGAGTGTGTACGTGTAAGTGGGAAAACTCCATAGCCGTATCTATCTAAATTACAGATGCTTACCTGAATAACAAGAAAGTGTTCTGGGGTCAATAAAAGTAGCAAACTCAGGATAGATTTTCAGAAAACTAGTTAACAACTTATCCACAATTTATCCGCCCAACCAATTTGCCTGCCCCAAACATTTTTTGAGGACTACTTTTAATATTGGAATTAATGTCGCACTTTTGCACCCCCTTACARCAAGGGTAACAAACAGAGAATTAGCATTATAAAATAGGGTAATACCTAAAACACATTCAACATGGCAGTTAAGATCAGATTAGCAAGGAAGGGAAAGAAGAAAAAGCCTTATTACCATATTGTAATTGCAGACGCCCGTTCTCCAAGGGATGGGAAGTATATTGAAAGGATTGGCAACTACAACCCCAATGTAAATCCAGCGGCTATCGAAATAGACGAAGAAAAAGCATTGGAATGGTTAATTAAAGGGGCACAACCCACAGAAACTCTCCGCGCTATTCTCTCYTATAAGGGARTCTTATTRAAAAAGCACCTCGCCGAAGGAGTTGCCAAAGGGGCGCTGACCGAAGCGGATGCTGACAAAAAGCATAAAGCCTGGTTGGCGAATCAGGAAAAGAAAATTGATTCCAAGGCAGCAGGGATAGATAAAGACAGATCAGATAAACTAAAGGGTGCACTGGCTGCTGAGAAGGAAACCAAAGAAACCAAGGCAAAGGCTATTGCAGCGAAAAAATCCGAAATCGCAGCTGAGGCAGAAAAAGCCGCTACGGAAACGGAGAAGGCTGAAGGTTCAGAGGAAACCGGAGAAGACGTAGCCGAGGAAGCTACAGCTGAAGTAGCTGACGACCAATCTTCTGAAGAATCAAAGGAAGCTGCTGTTGAGGCAGAAAAGCCAGCTGAAGAAGAAGCTCCTGTTGCGAAGGAAAAACCTGCTGAAGAAGAGGCTCCTGTTGCGGAGGAAAAACCTGCKGAAGARGAARMKCCTGYTGMGGARGAARMKCCTGCTGAAGARGAAAAACCWGCTGAAGAAGAAGCTCCTGCNNNWGAAGAGNANNMACCTGCWGAAGARGAARMWCCWGCTGAAGARGAARMKCCTGCWGAAGAAGCTAAAGAAGACGATGAGTCTGATAAAAAGGATTGAGGTCTTTTTAGAGTCCAGGGAACAGACTTTAGAAAATCTGGCTGATTATCTGCAAATGGACCTCGATGAATTGGTCAGAGGTATCTCTGATAATTCTGTAGAGGTGCGTACGTTGGAAAACATCTCAAAGGCGCTTAGGATTCCCTTGTATAGCTTTTTCCCSGGATTCATCGATCATGCCAAGAAGCACGAAATTCCGTACTACGATCGCAGACTACCAAATGAAGCRAACCCCACGATTAAAACGGAGATCGAAATGATTCAAGAGGAAATTCGATTTCTTACGAAATACTTGAAAAATCGCCAAAAACARCTAGAGGAATTACAAAAAGGGTAATTACKYMWAGRAYCWGGTCCCGYTCATTTAATTATGTGCGGGGCTTTTTTTTGCCTTATATTCGGAATCAATCGTAAATGATGAAAAGAAGGACTTCATTGAAAACACTGGGTATCCTGGGTGCAGGCATAGCCACCGCCCCYGCTTTGGCTTWTAGCAGGCATCAATTAAAGACGGAGCTGATTAAATCCGCTTTTGGATCRGATTTCCTRTGGGGKGCRGCAACRGCAGCATACCAGATTGAAGGAGCCGTGGATRTTGAYGGCCGATCTCCMTCWATWTGGGATACATTTTCGCATAAGAAGGGCAAGATCAAGGACAAAGAAAAYGGCGATGTAGCTTGTGACTTTTACCATCACTTTCCGCAAGAYATATCCATTGCCGAACAACTCAATCTGGACGTCTTTCGATTCTCCCTGTCCTGGTCGCGTATTTTACCCAATGGCACCGGGCAGGTCAATCAAAAAGGACTGGACTATTATCACAGTGTAATTGATGCATGCGTGGAGAAAGGTATCCAACCGTGGATAACACTTTACCATTGGGACCTGCCTCAGGTTCTCGAGGACAAAGGTGGTTGGAAAAACAGGGATATTATCAATTGGTTCTCTGAATACGTTGACGTTTGCACCAGGGCCTTCGGGGACAAAGTAAAAAACTGGATGGTGATGAATGAGCCCGTTGCGTTCACCGTCCTGGGATACCTGTTGGGTATTCACGCRCCGGGAAAAATCGGATTCCACAATGTGTATCCAACCATACATCATGCGGCCATGTGCCAGGCTGAAGGTGGTCGTCTCATCCGAAAGAATGTGCAAGAAGCGAATATAGGATCTACTTTTTCGTGCTCTTCGGTTCATCCCAAAAATGAGCAAAAAAAACACCAGGCAATCGTAAATCGYATGGATGCMYTGCTCAACCGGCTGTATCTYGAACCWGYACTGGGTTTAGGATATCCAACAGATGGATGGAAACTGCTGGARAATATCCATAAGTATGTCAAAGGAGATGATGAGGCCAAACTCAAATTTGATTTTGATTTTATCGGACTCCAGAATTATACACAAACCGTAGTTCAGCGCGCCTTCTACATCCCCAAAATTTGGGGTGCCATGGTTAAACCAGATGAAGATGAAGTTCCGGTTACTGAAATGGGATGGGAAGTTTACCCGGAAGGCATCTATGAAATGTTAAAAAAATTCTCAAATTACCARGGGGTTGATAAGATCATTGTTACCGAAAACGGGGCTGCATTTCCTGATATAATTGAAAATGGCAAAGTGCATGATAMTCAACGAATACAATTTTTCAAAGMRTATCTGCAACAGATTTTGAAAGCGAAGAATGAGGGCGTGAATATTGGTGGTTACTTTTGCTGGTCRCTYATGGATAATTTTGAATGGGCTGAGGGATACAAGCCAAGATTTGGCCTCGTTCATGTAGATTTCAAAACTCAAAAACGCACTATAAAGGACTCTGGGTACTGGTTTCAACAATTTCTATCRTCTTATTAATGAATGCSAACTTCTCAGCATTTATCACCWCACTTGAAACCGCMTTGAAACAACCATTGCCGGGTAAGGAAGCTCAGTACAAGATGGCTCCMTATGATCGGGTACTAAAACTCATTGCCCAGGCATTCACAACAAAACCCATGAAGGAGAGCGCCGTCCTTTGTCTGTTCTATCCCAAAAATGGAGAACCCCATTTTACTTTGATACTGCGAAATACGTACAAGGGAATACACAGCGCACAGGTCAGTTTTCCGGGTGGTAAGGTCGAAGAGGGGGATGCCTCATTGGAAAAAACTGCGCTCCGAGAAACGGAAGAAGAGATTGGCGTCCAACGGGATCAGGTAAAAATCATCGGCGCTCTTACAGACTTATATATTCCGCCGTCAGGTTTTCACGTGCATCCATTTATTGGATATTTAGAAGCCACTCCAGCGTTTATTCCTGATACTAACGAGGTAAGCAAGATTATAGAAACGCCACTGAGTATGTTGATGGATGAGGCGATTGTTGGCAGGAAGAAAATTATGGTGAGYACAAACAARCTAAAGGTCAACTACCCCTATTTCGATATTTTGGGCGAGACAGTATGGGGKGCAACGGCCATGATGTTAAGTGAGTTGAAAGAGTTGATAGGTAGAAAAAAGTAATTGACAGAAGCGAGATTTCCACAGTATCCCCATCCAGATTCTTTTCCAGAATAAATGCTTTTAAACCCCGCTCCGTGCGCCAATGCTGAAGCTCCGGACTCATTTTTCCGCAGTGCTTCGTCGCTATAATTTTGAAGCGTCAGCGACAAGCTTTGGTTTCCTTCTCCGTAAACCAAACAAGTTGCCAGGGGATTCCTTTGCGCGTATAATTTTCCTGACCAGAGTTGTGACGCTCAACCCTTTTATAAACGTTAGTGGAGTGA
>NVRW01000011.1 GCA_002400975.1 Flavobacteriales bacterium
GGCGTGTGCGAACAAAAGGGTATTGCGCTGTGTCCGACAGCACATCTTATGCCGATTTGTAGCTTTAGCTCCCGGGGTGTAATGTCATAAAATGACATTGCTTCAAACCCATTTTAGAACAAAACAGACAATACAGGATGAATATGAACAGGCTATTACAAGGTAGTGAGAATGACTTATATACCTCTTATATAATACGAACGGGTGGAAGATAAAGAGTTGAAAAGGTATTTACACCAAAGTCTGGTTCAGATAGTTGAAAAAAAGGTCAATGCCGCCAGGTTGATGTTAAAGTCTACTCTGGAGTCCAGAGACAATGAAACAAAAAGCAGTGTCGGAGACAAACATGAGACTGGACGGGCAATGATGCAGAGAGAAGAGGAACAGAATAGGGCTCAGCTATCCAATGCACTTGAACTAACGAATATATTATCCCAATTGGATGTAGACAAACGGTTTTCTCAGGTTGAATTCGGAAGTTTGGTAACGACCAATCACGGAAAGTACTTTCTGGCTATTGGTCTGGGGAAAATTGTAGTGGCGGGAATTAGTTATTTTGCTATATCCCCAGCTTCACCCATGGGTAAAGTTCTTCTCAATAAAGTAGTTGGAGACAGGGTCTTGTTTTTACAAAAGGAGTATGTGATTACACAGATTGAATGAATGATTGATTATTCAGATCTAAACCATTAATCAACAACCGAATGAAATCGTTTGATTTAATTGTAATTGGCTCTGGGCCTGCAGGTGAAAAAGCAGCAGTAAAGGCAGCTTATTTCAACTATACAGTAGCCTTAATCGAAAAAGAACCTGATTTCGGTGGAGCTGGAGTACAAACTGGTACACTGCCATCAAAAACCTTAAAGGAAACTGCACTTTACCTTTCGGGAATTTATCAAAAGGGTGTGTTTGGTGTTGACAAGGAAATAGGCCGTGAAGTAGGTATCAAAGATTTCATGTATAGAAAAACCATAGTTTCCAAAGAAATGGGAGATATTGTCAAACAAAACCTGCTGGACCACCAAGTTGAAATTTTTTCGGGTACTGCCAGTTTTGAGGATGATCATCATATTAAGGTCAAAGGAGCATTTGAAGAAGTTATCTTTGGAAGGAATATTCTTGTCGCTACCGGTTCATATCCTTATCATCCAGATGCAATACCTTTTGATGAACTCAGGGTACATGACTCGGACTCTATTCTAAATATAGAAAAATTTCCCAAATCCATTTGTGTACTGGGAGCCGGTGTAATCGGTTGTGAATACGCTACCATTTTTGGCGCGATGGGCGTAAAGACCTGCATGGTTAACAATGTTAATAGAATATTGGAATTCCTGGACAATGAGGTTTCGGAGGCATTGGTGAATCAAATGAGGGAAAATGGCATCAATATTCTGTTCAACAACTCCATAAAAGACTACTATGTACCTGATGACCACGACAAACCACTTAGTTTGCAATTAGACTCCGGGGAGACATTGAATGTGGATATGTTTCTGTATGCCGCGGGACGAAGCGGCAATATCAAAATGCTTCAGTGTGAGAATGCAGGAATTAATATAGGCGAAAGGGAAACATTATTGGTCAATGAAAACTACCAGACAAATATTCCACATATTTATGCGGTGGGAGATGTAATCGGATTTCCCGCCTTGGCTAGTATAGGTATGGAACAAGGAAGAGTGGCCGTCAATCATATGTTAGATGCAGGAGATCTGGAAAAAATCACCGAAATATTTCCCTATGGAATTTATACGGTTCCAGAAGTATCCATGGTGGGAGTAACTGAAGAAGAAGCCAAAGAAAAAGGAATTAACTACGCCTTAGGATATAGTTGTCATTGTGATATGGCCAGGGGAATGATCGTTGGTGGCCAGGATGATGGTTTTCTGAAATTGATCTTTGAACGGGAATCAAAAACAATTATTGGGGTTCATATTATAGGGCCAATGGCCACAGAATTAATTCATTACGGAATGGGTTTGGTGCAAGATCAGAAAACCCTTCTACAGGTAATCAGCACTGTCTTTAATTATCCTACACTACACGATTTGTATAAATATGCAAGTTATGATGGCCTCAGCAATCTGAAAGGCAAGAAAATGAAGAAATCAAAGAGCAAGACACAATTTCGAAACTTAGATGATCCTGAAAAGTAATGCCAGACCTCGAAACCAGTGGTTCAATTCATAAATTCCTATGCTAGTTTTATTCCCCTTTTTCCTTTCTGTTTCGTTAAAATTTCAAACCGTAGCTACGGCTATGCTTTCAAATTTTGCCTCACATAAAGAAAAAATTGAAGCAAAATTTCAACACAGCAATTTATGAATTGAACCACTGGGGCTAAGGACAACTCACTGGGAGGCCATTTTTATTATTGATAATAACGGCTTGGACAGGATGTTTGTCTGCTGGCCCTTTTATCATTTCTTAAAGAGGAACCCATTTGGTTTTTCTTCACACAACCTTGGAAGTATCTGCAAAAGGTTGGTTTTTGACGCCTTTAAAACCTTCAAGTAYCTCCGGAAAACYAAGCACACATATATT
Source organism: Flavobacteriales bacterium (assembly GCA_002400975.1). Taxonomy (GTDB): domain Bacteria; phylum Bacteroidota; class Bacteroidia; order NORP154; family NORP154. Next base: position 2,548 of record NVRW01000011.1, read on the forward strand.
YACCGGAGAATGCAAAGGGAAATGCCARTGCATTAATTACCATAAAAGGAGAGCGGGGTTGAAYTACYGTTAAAATGAAAAGAACKATAGCTTGAATTGCCTGTTCAGTGTCAGAATGTTAGACTCTACTCACAATTGGGCCTTGTTTTCCTGATATAATGGCCCAAAACAGTCAATTTGTCAGGTTTCCACAGATGGCATACAGATTGACTATGCGGTGCAGAACAACTCGAAAGAACCAAAATTTAGAAAGATGACCACAGGTAGTATTAATGTAAAGTCGGAAAACATATTCCCAATTATCAAGAAGTTCTTGTACTCAGATCACGAGATCTTTTTACGAGAACTCATATCCAATGCAACAGATGCCTCACAAAAGCTGAAGGCATTGTCATCCATGGGGAAAGTAAAGGATGAGATTAGTGATCTTCGAATAGAAGTTGAGGTGAATAAAGATGCCAGGACCATTCATATTAAGGACAACGGAATCGGGATGGATGAGGCCGAAGTTGAAAAGTATATCAACCAGATTGCATTCTCTGGGGCTGAGGACTTTGTRAACAAGTACAAGGACAAGACGGATGGAGCCAATATGATTGGTCATTTCGGTTTGGGCTTTTATTCCTCGTTCATGGTTGCGGAGAGGGTGGAGCTCATTACAAAATCCTACAAGAAAACAGCTAAAGCGGTYAAATGGGAATGTGATGGAAGTCCTAAGTATACGATAGAGCCCGCTGACAGGAAGGAACGGGGCACGGAAGTTATCCTGCACGTAGCCGAGGATTCAGTGGAATTTTTGGAGGACAGCAAGATCTCTGAACTACTTTCCAAGTACTGTAAGTTTCTGCCCGTGGAAATCAAGTTTGGAACTAAAACCGATCATGTTCCAGATGGGAAAGACAAAGATGGTAAAGAGAAGACCAAGGAAGTTGTATCAGACAATATTATCAATAAYACGACYCCKGCATGGAAAAAACAGCCGTCCAAACTAAAGGATGAGGATTACAACTCATTTTATARGGAGCTGTATCCCTATTCGTTYGAGGAGCCGCTATTCAATATTCATYTMAATGTAGACTACCCATTTAACCTTACCGGTATTCTTTATTTTCCNAGGTTGAAGAATAARGTTGAAATCCAAAAGGATAAAATACAGCTCTATTGCAACCAGGTATTTGTGACGGATTCTGTTGARGGAATTGTTCCKGAYTTCCTCACCCTMTTGCATGGTGTTATTGATTCTCCTGATATTCCATTGARCATCTCAAGATCGTACTTGCAGAGTGATGCAAGGGTGAAGCAGATTGCAGGCCATATTTCCAAGAAGGTGGCTGATAAGCTGGAGCAGCTCTTTAAAAAGGACAGRAAGGACTTTGAAGAGAAGTGGGATGAYATCAAGRTATTTATTGAGTATGGCATGCTGGCCGAGGATAAATTCTATGATAAAGCCACAAAGTTCTGCCTGTTCAAAAACACRGAGGATAAGTACTTCACAATGGAGGAGTAYGARAAGAARATCAAAAAGACGCAAACGGATAAGAACAAGAAATTAATTTATCTCTACGCCAACAATACTGAAGAGCAGTACAGTTATATACAGTCAGCTAAGGATCGTGGATATGATGTATTGTTAATGGATTCAGCTTTGAGTGCCCATTTTGTAGGCAAACTGGAGCAGAAGCTGACTGATGTTTCCTTTGTGCGKGTTGATTCGGATACAATTGATCGYTTGATTGATAAGGATGAGGAACAGACTTCCAARCTCACAGAGAAGGATCAAGACAAGCTCAAGCCGGTAATYGARGGAATCGTRCCAAAGGRCAAATTTTCYGTKGTATTTCAGAGCATGAGYGAAAAGGACCARCCMATGTCGGTAACMGAGCCTGAGTTTASCAGGCGTATGAAGGACATGAACGAAGTAGGAGGTGGAGGAATGATGGGTATGGGAGCCATGCCCGACATGTTTACACTCGTGGTGAACTCCAATCACCCRCTTATCAGTAAGATWTTRAAGGAAAAGGACAAGAAGAAGCAGCAAACCCTTGCCAGGCAAGCTGCGGATCTGGCCCTGCTCTCYAAAAACATGCTAAAAGGGGAGGAGCTTACTAAGTTTGTTCAGCGAAGTCTGAAGTTGATCTGATCCCGCTCCCTTCGACTCCGCTCAGGGTGCTGGATAGGAGTTGGATGCAAGTTCACTGCGCCTTCAGGTGCTGGATAGGAGTTAGATGCAAGTTCACTGCGCCTTCAGGTGCTGGATGCAAGTTCACTGAGCGGAGTCGAAGTGAACGTCTATAATAACTCATTAGCCARRTTGGCCAATTCYGATCGTTCGCCCTTTTCMAGGGTAACATGCGCGAAGAGTTTATTACCKCGAAGCCTGTCTATAATATACGTAAGGCCGTTACTGTACTCATCTAAATAGGGTGAGTCTATTTGGTGAACATCGCCGGTGAAGATAATCTTGGTGCCTTCACCCGCTCTTGTTATTATCGTCTTAACCTCATGCGGTGTTAAGTTCTGGGCCTCATCGACAATGAAAATAATATTGGACAGACTCCTTCCCCTTATATAAGTAAGCGGACTGATCACAATCTTATTRTTCCTTTGCATTTCCAGGATGGTCCGATGCTTTYTGTCGTTMTCRCTGAAYTGRTTCTTAATGAAATTMARGTTRTCYCAYARSGGTTCCATATAAGGATCRATYTTRTCCTTAACATCKCCWGGTAGATATCCAATATCCTTATTGCTCAATGGAACAATTGGTCTTGCCAGAATGATTTGTCTGTACCGTTTGCGTTGTTCAATGGCACCTGCAAGTGCGAGTAAGGTCTTACCTGTTCCGGCAACACCCTGTAATGTGGCTAAACGAATGTCGGGATTCAGGATTGCATGAAGTGCGAATGTTTGCTCCGCATTGCGAGGTTTAATACCGTAGCAGTCTTGATTTTCRACTCTTTCGTAATGCTCGTTTTCAGGGTTGTAGAACGCGAGCGATGATGCTTTGCCATTTTTGAGAATATAAAAGTGATTGTCGACCATAAATTCCTTATCCAGCCTATTGTTTTCAAGGTATCCCTTCTTYGTGATCTCCTTAATTATGTCAGCTGAAATATCCTCTATTTGCCCTTTTCCCAGRTAAAGGTCATTTAGGTCCTTAACTTTCCCCGTCTCATAATCCTCTGCGTTGATGTCTAACGCCTTTGCTTTTATCCTTAAGTTAATATCCTTGGTCACCAGAATTACTTCCGAATGCTTCCCTTCCTCTTGCARTGTGAGCGCCGCRTTTAAAATTTTGTGATCCGCCTTTCGGTCATCAAAGGTTTTTTCTGCATCTACTTTTAAKTTAAGYTGATTGGTAAGTACAATCTTGAATTTCCCCTTAGACTTACCGTTCATAGGGATCCAGTCCCTTAGYGTATGGCTTTTTGACAGTTTGTCAATACGTCGGATAAATTCCCGGGCTTCGAAATTCTTATTCTCATTTCCCTTCTTGAAATGATCTAACTCTTCCAGTACCGTTATTGGTATGGCGACATCGTGTTCCTGGAAGTTGTTAATTGCGTTGTGGTCGTGAAGAATAACCGAGGTGTCAAATACATAKACCCTCTTACCACTTYTAGGCTTACCCATGCARAAAGAATGATTAATAAATGGTGRTRTGCAAAGCTAAKWCGACTGAATTCAATATTCTTTAAGTATTTTTAAAAGTAATTAACCACCGATTATTGATAAGTAATTGTGGTCAGACACTTATTTTTTTATATGATGCGGGCTCGTATTGGACAATTGCATTGAAATTCAGTCCATTAAATGACTGAAAGGCAGCCTGTTACAGAGGTATTAACAATGTTCATAAATTCGGTTGATACAATGTTAATAAGTACAGCCAAAAAAATTTGGTCACTGTCAAACAGCGAYATACATTTGTTTCATCAAGTAAGGGATAAAAGAGATCACGACGAAAAACAAGGTAGCTTGCTGCCGCGCAATTTGAAGTGAAGGAATCCCGAAACTAGAGTCGCTGGAAGCGAATTCTGAAAGAGTCATGGTTTCGCAAGAAACACCCTTCGGGGAAAATGATTTGAAATCGGTCCCGTTCGCGGGACAGGCAAAAGGAAGCAACTTCTTATAGGTTCTGAATCTGAAAGGATTATGACTGAGACTTGGGTTTCTAAATRGAAGAATTGCTTGAAGGGGAAGATTCAGCTTGCTGGATAAGAACTGGARGAAATTCWTCTACAACAAGGGGAAGGTTCTTGGAAGGTAGCTTGCTATTTGAAAAGAGTTTTCGCCTACGGTGAGCCAGGAGTAAGGCTTGATTTGTTCCGCAAGGAACCCCTTCGGGGAAAGAATCARATTTTACTGCGAAMCTGCCTAACGGYAGTCAGRCTCAACGAAGGGGRKTCAGATCTGRAGGAGTCAACCCGAAAGGAGGGACTAGGAAGGKGAAGTCACAATAACAGTAACTTGACATTGTAGCGTAAGCCACAGTGGAAACGGGAATCAAATCGCAAGAAATGGTTCCCGTTTCTTGTTTTTAGACRTTTGGGTTTCTACCTTCCMTACATGATCCGGCATTCTGAAACCCTTCYRGCAGTATTTGTCATATCCAGCGCTTCATCCRCAGCATCAGCGAWGGTGYCSGRGAGGCGTCTTATTTCGGCTTTGCGCGTACTTTTTTTGTGGCTACTAATTGCCATCCCTCAGTTGGCATGTTTTGCCCAGCTTCCAACCAAGGTGGTTACCCAGGCAATGTACGCCGATCAGTTGGATCAGTTAAGAACTGATTTTGGGAGGAACAAATCATTGCCGGCAGAATTCGAGCTGGCTGCACTTATCGCTTTGTCAAAATTCCCAGAGTTGAAAGACCTGAAAATAGATATAGTGTATGCCAATATCAAGACAACCCTGGAGGCCAGGCCCGTTGTAGGCTCAGTATTCAAGCGAAAAGCTAAAAGGCAATACAGAGTATTTATTAATGGCAACGAGCTGAGAATTAAAAAGGCTGCGTTAAAATATGCACCCTTTAATGCGCAGGTTGGTATTCTCGCGCATGAGTTTGCGCATATACGCCTATACAACAAAAAGAACATGTTCTCATTAATGGGGATTGGATTCTCATACTTTGTCTCCAGAAAATTTCGTGAAAAGTTCGAGAAGGAAAATGATCGGGAGACGATTTCCCGGGGTTTTGGTTGGCAGGTACACAACTTCACCTCCTATCTCTTAAATGAGGCTGGAATATCTGAAAAGTACAGGAAGTATAAGGAGCGCGTTTACTATACTCCGGATGAGTTACAAGAGATAATTGAAAGTGAATTAGTTGATTGAGAACAGCTGAAAATCAATCACATGATCCTTACGAAGCTGAAACCAACACCAATTTGGTCATCATCACCCGGGAAGCAGTAGATGTTCCAGGTTGTTTTGTCATCCTTAGGCTTTCTTCTGGTGAAGATACTATAGCCCGAAATACACATCGTCGCTGTTCCGATGGCAATATTAACCATCGATAGGATTTTTTTTCCTTCATTGAAAYAACCGTTATATTCATAATTGTTCGTCATATTTACAATACCCAATGTKGTAGATGCAGCACCCGTGGCAAGTCCGGCCAAAGCCAGAATATTGGTTTTTTCAGGTTTCGCCAATTGGGTAATATTTATGGCTGAGATGGCCATATTGGTACCTCCTAAAACCGATGAAGCTATGCCATAACCTGAAGCAATGTATGTGTAGTTATCAGGTGGGCCATATGTAGGCTGTATCATGGCCACCTCTTCAAGGGATAAACCGGATTGGTCAATCCATTCTTCTAGTTCAGGTGAATCAATTTCAAGAATTTCCGAATATTGATGCAAACTATTGATCTCTTTGGCTAAATCCAGACTGGCGGTTTGCTCCACCAAATAACCGACCGCACAAATTGTTCCATCCCTGTCAATGAAACAAGGTTTCCGCTGATCTGGATAGTCATAGTTCCTGGGAAAAAGCCCTACCGTCCGGTACTCATGCAACAAATCAAGCATTTGTTCTCTCTTCCTGGCCAAATGTTCAGGCATTTCACTTGAACGCCTTGATCTTAATATGCCCTCTATATACTCAAGATGTGTCTGTATTCTTAATTTTTCGTCCAAGGTTCGGGATGGGGGATGGCCGAATTTTGATTGAAAGCTGAGGTCACCGATAATTGGATTAATCGTACCCGTAGTTTCTACATTTTTTGCAGAATTACAATTGAGTGAGAGCACACAGACAGTTACCAACAAAGTTGGAATTCTCATTTCGATGTATGGTATTGCGTGGTTTGTCTTGCCGTCCTTAGTCGACTAGTTCACCGGAATCACACTGAGCAATGCCAGGGAATTGATATTGCTGTAGTCGTACTGATACAAGCCGTCGGCACCAATCATCATCAGTACATTGTCAATTGCGATAACATCAAATGCGTTGATATTGGATTTGGTTTCCAGTAAACTGATGGAGTAGGGATTGGTGGCWGAATAGATCTTTAATCCGGCATCCCCATCGCAAACAAATAGCTTGTCRCTGTCAATRCCAAGCCCATGTGGATTGTYCATTAAAACAGTYCTRACCAAAGTTGGATTTGAGAGYGTRSWGATATCCACCACGTTTAACTCATTCGTCCAGCCTCCACACCCACCACCACTGCGCATGGTGACATAGGCATAATCGCCTTCTACAACAACYGGGTCRCAGCTGCGSACATGTGAAAATTGAGAKATATAATTAGGATTAGCAGGATTGGATACATCATAAATGAACATACCMGTTTCTGAGCCAATAAAGAGRTTYTCCTTATAAGGGAAAATGGTTTCTATATCCATTCCGATRGYGATWTTGTCNNNTAAAACCACSGGCGCTCGGGGTATAGAGATGTCAAATACARTTAGATCCTGGCTATTGACAGMGTACATATAATYGCCATTGAGTGCAAACCTKGCCATTGAACCACCTGTTCCCGAAACTCTTCTTCCAAAACTCTGATTGGAATTMGACGAGGAGAAGCTCTGCGTTTGCATATCAGAAAAAGCAAAGCTCGGCCATACAGGGAATTGTGACCCACATTCTGCATCTCTGCATACCCGATCAGCCGGCTCTAATTTCCAACCAATAATAACACCTTTGGTCTGATCTATTTCCGCAATGGGAAAAGACTCGTCATAGGGTGGAAGCGCGTAGGGAAATACATTTTCAAATCTTGTGATCAACTCCGCATTGGATAAATTACTCACATCTATTACGACCAGGTCGGTGAAATTATCAGCATAGAGTATATTGCCTTTGATCACGATGTCAACATTCCCTGGAATATCTATAAAGGCGATATTTACCGGAGCGGAGGGATTGGAATTGTCAATTATATGTATACCCTTGCCAATTTCACTTACAAAAATGTGGTCATCCTTAAAGTAGATTTTACCAGGTTGCCTTAATCCATTCACTGTACCCATCGTGACGGGCGACCTCATGTCATTATACGACTGGTATATGGGAACATTTGCCATTTGGGGGTTCACCTGGCTGACGTGATCTTTACATCCCCAGAAGGAGATTGCTATGAGAGTGAGAAAAAAGCTGGTGCCTGCTTTAAGTTTTGTGGTAGTCATTTTGAGAGGATTAGGGGGTTTGGGATATGAATTTAAGAATAATAGCGCTCAATTACAAGACGAGGCTGGTAATCAAAAGGTTGCATGTAAGAGAACAACCATTTTTAAATATTATTGTGCGGGTTAGAAAAATGTAAGATCGTCTCGTTTCACTCGACTGTAAGATGGCTTGTGCCTTGCATTGTTCATTACTACAGGCCTCTATCTTACTTCTTACAGCGCAACGATCTTACAGCGTAGCGGTCTTACTTCTTATAGTGAGCGAAAGCGAACGACCTCACTTCTTCCCCTTGGTAAACATCTCCAGCATATCCCACATCTCATCGGTGACCATATCCATATTATTGAACTGTCCGGCGCCTTTGAGCCATTCGCCTCCGTCAATATTGACCATATCGCCGGTTATATAGGCGGCGTAGTCTGAGATTAAATAAGCTGCAAGATTCGCCAGCTCCTGGTGATCTCCTACACGACCTAAGGGAACTTTCTTCACTGGATCAAATTTCTCCTTGATCGGATCTGGCAGCAATCGCGACCAGGCTCCTTCAGTAGGGAATGGGCCCGGTGCAACCGCGTTCAGTCGAATGCCGTACTTGGCCCATTCTACAGCCAGAGATTTTGTCATTCCCCAAACCCCGGACTTACCGCAAGCGGAGGGTACGACCCAGCCTGATCCGGTAAACGCATAGGTAGTTAGTGTACTTAAAACAACTCCCTTTATTTTTTTCTCAATCCAGTATTTCCCCAACGCCAAGGTGCAATTGTAAGATCCCTTGAGCACAATATCTACAACCGCATCAAAGGCGCGATGCGAGAGACGCTCCGTCGGACTGATGAAATTTCCCGCGGCGTTGTTGATCAAGATGTCTACCTGTCCAAATTTCTCCACAGCAGCCTTCAATACTGCTTCTACCTGCTCATACTCTTTCACATTGCATTGAACCGGTAATACCTGCCCACCGGTTTGCTTCATCATCTCTTCGGCAGTCTTCTCTAAAACCTCAATCTTGCGGCTGGTGATGACCAAATTGGCTCCCAGTTCGAGAAAATATGTTCCCATGGATCTACCCAACCCAGTTCCGCCTCCGGTTATGATGATGGTTTTTCCTTTGAGCGCATTGTCTCTTAACATTCCTTGTGTATGCATGATTTTCGTGTTTGTGAATAGGGTTGCAAGTATATAAAAAACCCGCTACATCCACCGGCTGGCGGACATGCGGGGTCTCCCAATAAATGTGAGGGGCCTGGACCGGACCAGAATAATTGAAGCGAACAAAGCTCTACTGATCTTCTTGTTTAAACCCTATTCGCTTTCGGTTTTTATGGCTGAGTCCTTCCTGTTTACGTTACTCCAATTGCTTGAGATATTCAAAAATAATAGCGATCTGTTTATCGTGACCWRTAASACGCTCGCSWRCCTTTTCARTCTGYAAAAGCAAYTCTYTGTGKGTTGAAAGCAATKCACGCAGCTTRACAAATATTTCAATCARRCGGATGCTCATATGTTTCGCCCGGTCACTTCTMAGTACACTCGCTAATTGCARTACMCCGTGCTCRGTAAARACCATRGGCAAATAGCGGGTACCTCCTTTRCCTTTGTTTGWGGTCACAAWTTGTGACCTCAAAGCCWTRTTCTCYWSATTSGTTARTTCAAACATAAAGTGTGCTGGGAAAATGGCCGCATTTCTCCGCACYGCTTGCTTAAGYACTTTGGTTTCTACYTGATAMAGTTCTGCGAGGTCTTTGTCCAGCATTACTTTTTCCCCTCTTATCTCGTAGATTTTRYTYAATACCATCTCTTCGGGRAYRGTYACTTCYTTTCTCATTATTWAGTTTTTTATCMRRTGGRTCSYTTACTTATAGGCTCGGAATTATTCTATAACAGGGCGTAAAAAACCCCGTACAYCCRCCAGTTGGCGGACATGCGGGGTCTCCAAACCAATGTAGCCCGCCCTAACGACTGACGTCGATCAGAGTCGGGTGAGGTCGACTAGCTAGCCATTGCAGCTTTCTTGTCTCCCAACATCATAAGGTCATTAACCACAATTTCGGTTACATACCGCTTGATGCCTTTCTTGTCATCATAGGTTCGGTTTACCAACCTGCCTTCAATGGCTACCCTGTTTCCCTTCTTGAGGTATTTGCCTGCTATTTCAGCAGTTTTACCCCAGGCAACGAGATTGTGCCATTGAGTGTCGGTTACCTTTTCGCCTGACGCTTTCTTATAGGTGTCAGATGTAGCCAAAGAAAGTTTAGCCACTGTTTTTCCGTCTGTTAATTCCTTAACTTCCGGATCCGCACCCAGGTTACCTATTAACTGTACTTTGTTTCTAAGAGTTTTCATTTTAATTGTTATTTAATCGCATGCCTCGTGGCACACGTGGTTTATATATAGCCCGTTCGTCGGGCATTTTAATTGATTGTCAATCATCCTCTGCATTTTTTCGTCGTTCAGGCGAGTTGAGCTTTGTTTGAATCCTGAAATGTCGTTCTGTCTTCATCTCTATTCCGCTGTTTACAGCGTCTTTTAAATTCCGATTTGGACATCTTAGGACCGAGGGTTCACCGGTTTAAAATTTTTGGGAGAACCCTCAATTGACAGTGCAAATCTAGGTCGGTGGTTAAGTGAGATAAAACGGAGAATCGCAAGAATGCCTGAGGAGATTTGCGAAAAATAAGAATGGGGTAGGATGGAGTAAAATTCAGTTGGCACACAAATCAAGTGCTGCAAAATGCTGGTAGATTCTTGTGATTTTTCAGAATCCTTTACCCTGATTTTATACCCGTTTTGCGATAATTACTACATTTAGCGATTATGAAATATGAATCAGTACGAACCGGCCTTTGCCCTGGCCACGGTCAGGGAGGTTGGTAAGTGGATGGTGCGCATGGGTGGAGAAAAGCTCAATGAGTATTGAGTTTCTATGACAGCAATCATCAAATCAACCAGATAATCGAATGAATATAGGCATTGACTTTCACGACACCTTATCCTACGCGCCTGAGTTTTTTATTTCAATAATGAAAAACTGGAGTCATGATATTTATGTAATTAKWRSKAMWMMRGMWTCYSRMMMWGCNMSWYATWWWGARRCAGTTGGATGAGTTGGGTATCACTCCTGATCTTTATAAGGACATATTATTGGGCTATGAATATGGTGAGAGTGAAATGGGTGTAGATCATTTCAACCGTATGAGGGTGCACAAGCTTGAGATACTCCGGGAATATGATATCACGATTTTTTTTGACGACAATCCTTTTTATGTGGAGTACATGAAGGATTACGGAATAACGGTATTTCAAACCATTCTCAGCACGGCCTATCTGGATAAATGGTCTGCTAAGGATCCCTTATTCACCTGCAATCTGCAGCGCAAGCAATTTGGCTATTTAGACGAGCTGGATAGAGACAATCCTTTAATGGATCTGTAGTTATTTGAACGGAACAGGCTTGGGAAATCATTAATTTAGAAATGTCAATTTTCACAATAAGATGAACTGGGTTTGTGCATTCATACTTGTTCTCAGCACCTGCTGTCAAAGTTTCGCTCAGCAATCCCTGAGGGATTCGCTTGCTGCGGTTATTCAATCCAATGTTAAGGATACYACCATCATGAAGGCTAAATTGACYCTTGCCGAACAACTTTGGTATCGCRATCCWGATACCGCCTTTGGCATTGCTTCGGAAGTTCTGGAAGAGGCACGGGACAAGGGGTATAAGTTGCTGGAAGCACGTTCTATGTATCACCAGGGAGGGGCCATGTTCATAAAAAGGGATTTTCCAAAAGCAAAGAAGTATATGGAAAAAACGCTCGTGTTGATGCGGGAAGTAGGATTCAGAACGGGGGAAGCCAACACTCTTACTTCTCTGGGGATTGTTGTTGGCAACATTGGAGATGCACCAGCAGCACTCGAATATTACGCTCAGGCGCTAAAGCTGAATGAAGAAACAGCCAATAAGAAGGGCATAGCAAGCACGCTTTTAAATATAGGTACGGTKTACGAGACCAARGGTGATTACCCTGCTGCCCTAAAGTATTTCTTAGAWGCSTTRACCTTGATTCAGGAGTTGCAGAACAAGATRGGAGAGGCATTTGTATTGAATAATTTAGGTRTCGTCTATTGCAAGATGAAGGATTTTAGAACRGGGATTGATCATTACAACAAAGCCTGTGTTGTRAACAGGGAGATTGGYAACAAAAATGCYCTGACRCGTACTCTTTACAATATTGCGATGACAYACTTGGATCAGGGGGAGTAYGAAARGGCCAGGGAGAAGATTGARGAGGCGCTKCCTTTAATGGARGAAYTGGGCGATGAGGAAGGTATCGCCAGTRTCCTTGGAAGTTTGGGAAAGATTATGATAAAGGCTGGTGATTATGAAAGTGCTCAGGCAAACCTTGACCGGGCCATGGAAATTCATATTAGAATAGAGGATTACAATGGCATTGCAAAACTCTATCTGGATTATGCGCAGATGAATCTGCAGAGGAAGGACTTTGACACGTCTATTCAAAAAGCCAATGAAGCGCTAAGGAGGTACACCGAATTASAAGGAATAGAAGGGGTAAAAGTGGCCCATRAGATTCTCTCTGCAACGTATGAAGAAATGGGCAATTTCRAGTTGGCCTATGACCACCACSTGAAGTTTGCCAATTTTAARGATTCTYTATTTAGTGAGGATAAGTCAAAAGAGATCGGAARGCTGGAGGCAAAATATGAGTTTGAAAATGCTCAARCYGACAAGAAGCGCATTGAAAATGAACGTATTGCCGCGGAAAYKCARGCAGAARMTCGYAGAAACAATCTTCAACATTCTGGAATTCTCATATTCCTGGTAATGCTCAGTGGGGGAATAATGGTACTGGGCAATTTRGCTATTCCCGTTCGCTTGGTAGAGGGCTTGATCTTTCTCACCTTTCTATTGTTCTTTGAATTCACCTTGGTTCTATTGGACCCCTATATTGAAGAATACAGCTCAGGTGCTCCCGCGTATAAGCTTATGTTCAACGCAGCGATGGCAGGTCTGATATTCCCCTTACATAGCTTGTTCGAAACGCAGTTGAAAGGGAGGTTGGTGAAGCGTAACTGAAACACCTCAAAATACCGCTTGCATTAATTGTCATTTCCCAAGGGGCAAGAGATCTTTCTAAACATGCAGATTGCTGTGCTAAAATGTCAGCAACGTACTATTGAATGAGATTCCTCAAGCAGCTACGCCTGGCATGACAACATTTCAGCGCTTCGCTCAGTGGAACCCGGCAGGCCAGGCTGAAGTAGAATACTTATATTTGTCACTTATGAAAAGAGTACTCTATACAGCTTTTGTTGTTACAATTATTGCACTGGCAACTACAAATCAAGGTTGTGATGGCGAYCCTGAACTGCCCGGACCCATTGTTTCGGTTGACACTACSGTGGTRACGCCAGGCCCCAAYGTAAATATAGAGGACTTGAAGATGAATGAGTTGCAGGCTATCGGTAGCCACAATAGCTACCGGCTAAAAACGTATGCTCCGCTGCTTGCTGAGTTATTATCATGGCCATCTCCCCCTCCAGGTTTAAACCCGGAGGAGCTGGATTATACGCACGAGCCACTTCTCACTCAATTCGACTCATTTAATATGCGCAGCATTGAAATTGACATTTATTATGATCCCAATGGAGGGGCATACTATAACAGACAGGGAAATGTGCTGATAATGGAGTCAACAGATTCCAATGAACCTGAGTTACAGAATCCTGGCATGAAGGTCCTTCATATTTTGGATGTTGACTACCTAACGCATCACCTGACTTTTGTCTCAGCTTTAAACTCCATCAAAGCCTGGTCTGACGCCAATCCCAATCACTTGCCTTTGATCGTGATGGTTGAAGCCAAGGAGGATGGTATACAACTTCCATTCTTCGCTGATCCGGTGCTGTTTGACGCGGCGGCGTTTGATGCAATGGATCTGGAGGTTGAATCAGTTTTTGGTTCAGGATCGGCCCAGGTAGTAACACCTGACGATTTCAGGGGAACCTATAACACRGTAAATGAAGCTGCAATGGCGGGTGCATGGCCCACTTTGGCACAATCAAGGGGAACCATTTACTTTGTATTGATGCTCTCTTCGAGCATGAAGRTTGAYTATTTAGCTGGCCATCCAGACCTGACGGGCAGAACCATGTTCTTTTTTGGAAATGAAGGCGAAAGCGAAATTGCATTTCTTAAGTATGATGATCCTATTGCAGATCAGAATACGATAATGAGTCTTGTTCAAGCGGGCTATATGGTTAGAACGCGTTGTGATGAAGGTACCCTGGAATCCAGAAATGGTGACTACTCYAAGATGAATATGGCATTCTCTTCAGGAGCTCAGATCGTATCTACGGATTATTACCGTCCTGATGAAAGAGCTCCAACGGATCCCGGTTGGTCGGATTATTCCGTCTCCTTTCCCAACAAAGAAGTGGCAAGGCTCAATCCAGTAAATGGACCGGTGGAGTACATTGGGAAGGTGATTGATGATTGACTTCCCTGAAAGAAGTAAGAGAAATAATCTTCTTTGACTGCATATCGTTGGTCTGCCTCTTAGACATGGTGATTCATAAATCGCAAGCGGCAAATCCCAAATCACCTTCTTTTACACTGATTTTAACGAAAAACTCTTGGAGTAYTTCAATAATTTCATAAATTTATATTATTAAAGTTTTTATAAGAATCACGATGAAAAGAAATGACTATTTATGTCCTAAGTGCAAGGGCCACCTGAACGCTGGCGGATTTGTCATTTTTGCAACCAGGAACAACAGGAATAAAAGTGGGTTGATCTTACTGAGCCCAAARGTGGGYAGYTATACGGTRWAGCACCACGAYGAGTATCGRTTTGAAGATGGAGAACTCATTGAGTTCTTYTGTCCAATTTGTTCTAAGGATCTCAAGGCAAAGGAGAACGAAAGGAACGTTGAGRTTATTATGGTTGATGAAAATGATACTGAATACAGGGTTCTGTTCTCCAGGGTAGCTGGCGAACGTTCTACCTATCTGCTCGCCAATGACGATGTGGAGGTTTTTGGTGATGACGCCCTTGAGTTGGATGATCTTTACGAGGACTCTGAATACTGATAAGTGCTTCTTCCTACGCGAAGCTCTTTTAGTCTTATTCATATTTCTTAGCGTGAATTCTATTGCCCAGGGCCATTGGGCTTCCCTTGATAGAGTATGTACTGAAAGTTTGCGCGGSCTATCTGTTGTAGATGACAACACAGTATGGGCCAGCGGTAGTGCTGGAACATGGCTGAGGACATCTGACGGTGGCAATACCTGGGTCAGCGGTTTTATTCCCGGCACGGCAAAACTTGATTTCAGGGATATTCATGCAGTGGACTCAATGAAAGCCTGGGTCATATCTGCGGGGGATACCTGCAAGATTTTCAGGACTGTGGATGGTGGTGCTACCTGGGACTTACAGTATGTAAATCACCAGAACGGAATCTTCTTTGATGGATTTGCATTTTGTAGTGAAAGAAGTGCTCTTGCTTACAGCGACCCGATTGATGGGAAATTCTATATAATCAGGACAAATGATGGGAAATCCTGGAARCCAATAGATCCATTGGGAATTCCTCCAGCATTGGAGGGGGAGGCAGGATTTGCGGCAAGTGGAACTGGTATTTGCACTTGGGGAGATTCAATGGTGTGGATAGCCACAGGGGGTGGCCCAAAAGCCAGGGTATTCCGTTCTGTTGATCTTGGCTCGACCTGGACAACTCATGACACTCCGATAGTTAGCAAGGATGGAGCAGGCATCTTTTCCATGGTATTTACCTCATCGCTTAAGGGYACAATTGTCGGGGGATCTTATCTTGATTCAAGTAACGCCAACGCTAATTGTGCAGTTACAATTGACGGTGGGTTGACCTGGAATCTTATTGAAGGGAGCCAACCCARGGGCTATCGATCTTGTGTGGCCTCAAGTGRAACAGGTGGCGTATTGCTGGCTATTGGAAGGACGGGCTCGGAAATAAGCAGGGATGAAGGAAGGACCTGGATAGAAATAGGGCAGGAGGGGTACTTTGCCTGTGGTATTGGAAAGGAATACGCCTGGGCCGTAGGACGGAATGGCAAGATAGGAAAGCTTAAACTGGAAGCTTACTGAATCCCTTTCAGATAGCTTCTCACCGGATCAAATACACGGTCGTTTTGCAGCTTTTCCCAGTCATCAAAACCGTACTYAACTGCTTGCTTTAAAAGGTCAACTGCTTTATCATTCTTCCCTTGCTTGAGCATATAATGTGCATATAAGTAATAGTAATCCGGATTTTGAGGGTCAACCAAATCCAATATGCGCAGGAACTTTTTAGCYTGTGGCAGAAGTTCTCTTTTAAGGGCGGTCTCTGCTTGTAAATAACTTGCGATGCTCAGATAGGCTAGCAATCGCTCCCTTGAATTCTTGACCACCACATTGGTTAACCCGGCAATCTCATTTCTAATCTTAATCACCTCTTCYCGCCACCAGTTTAKATCCTTTTGKGACATGTGGCGGGTGTACTCGTTCCTTAGTTTCATCTCCATCGCCAATACCTTTTCAAGCTCCCGTTCGTATTTCTTATAAGCTGATGAGCTTGTTAATATTTYAAGTCTCTTTTCCTGYTCTTCCACTTTTCCCARACCTTTATAAAGTGTTATCATCTTCTTATAGAACTGTCCAACGGAGCGGAGATTATGGGAATTTTCAATTTTGTGAAGTTGTTTTATATCTGACTTGTACAGAGAATCCATCAAAGCCATATCAATAACCTCACCTTGCGAATAGGAATAAACCGTCATCCATTTAAATGCTTCCAACATCTGCTGGGAAYCTGGCCAGGCGTGTTTGCCTTCAAACTCCAGTAAAGTATGAGTRGAYCCTCTTTCGTTGAGTTCCTTGTCGAGTACGGCAAATTCCGAATAATTAAAATCCTGTTTTCCAATCATGGCCAGGTAGCGAAATGACAGGTCTACATCTTTTTTTAATTGAGGAAATCCAGCTCCACATCCTACCACACCTGCCACATATTCGYTGGTCATTGCCTCTGCAACRGCAACYCGGGCACCCCCTGAAAATCCTATCAAGAATATCCTAAAGCCATCCGTTTTAATTCCCTCAGGTAAGTTAAATCTAAGCGCATTTATATGTGCCAAAATTTCCTCCATAGGTTTGCCATTCCTTGAGAAATTTGAGCCAATAAGAATAAAACCAAATTGATCGGCCAGRTCCTGGTAAAGCTTCAATGGTTTTCCCCCTTTTCCCTTTGGATCGAAGAAGAATACCGTRGGCCAGGTATATCCGGTTAGATAATCCTTGGGAAGATACAGGGCATAYGACTCCAGAGCGCGTCCATCTATAGAGATGGGATCCAGTATCCTGCCCCTKTCAAATGTTCGRCTAATGCTGGCCTTCTCGAAGCTTTCAGAATCAAGATTCACCTCCTTGTTCTCCTCTCCTGAGTCGCAAGAAGCAACACCGAGGTATACAATAGCCACTAGAATATACGGATAGAATTTACGGACCATTTTCGTGATACTCTGATCAAACCTAAGAAAAAAGCACAAGGATAAAAAGTCTGGCGGCCCTATAAAAAATGCCGGCGAATTTCTCCACCGGCACAATCAATCTAATGAAGTTTTCCTGCTTCCCCGGTCAGCAGCGAACACGAAACCCGTTACTTAACTACCTCGTACACTGGATCTCCATTACTGGATTCCTTTTCTTGATACTTGACATCATCCATTGTATAGTATACAACACCGTCAATCTCTTCCATATCATAACCCTCCGGTATAGCATCTACTTCAGCTCCAAGAGGAGCAGTAACTACTTCGTATTGATCGGAGTTCGGTGCCTTGGCATAAAAAGTACCGTAATGATAATAATATTGCCGCTTTCGCASCATTATTYTYTTGTGTCCGGGRGGCACTRCTTTGACCCTCAAACCSAGGGGCGCCCTAACCACAACAAAGCTCGCAGCACCTTTYGGCTTATAAAATACGCCATTGTGTGCGTGAAGYYTGGCTCCTTTGTGTTTTACGACCACCACACCTGATGGCAAYGACGTGACCACCACACCTCTTTTTGGCAGGTGCTTATAATGGTGATGTGCAACACGTTTCRCATGYGCTTTTTTGTGRTGCGCCTGSCGGTGTTCTTTGCGGTGYTCCTGGTGGTGTTTCGCTTTGGCYTTCTTGGCCCTTGGCGYTCCCGGTCTCTGAGCATAAGAGCTSAAGGAAAAARCAAGAAATCCTGCAAGGGCAATAATTGTTGGAGCGGATAAGCTTCGTTTTATCATCTTGTAAATTTTCATGATGTTGAGTTTGGAAATATTGTCCTTATAAAATTAAGATATTACTGAGACTTTGAAAGTGCGGGAAAGTTTAAAAGGATCTTCGCTTTAGAGCAAGGTCAGTAGGTAATCATAATCGTTCCCTTTTGTTCAACTGGTGCAACAGTCGATTGTTCAAATCGTGCCCCCTGRGCTGCAAAYTTTGCTTTGGTCAGYAAATACTCRTTACTSGTMGTGGANCCCNGTAATTCCAGGTGTAGCYTTCATTACMAGKCCWGAKCKGTTRATSGTYAYCTCCACCACWACYTTTCCSCGGTCCTCYGTTCCRATRCTCACCACWGGYGSMGTRACCAWMTCCCKGTCCTTCATYTGGTATTCAATTAAATAATCACCCGACTTCATGGTYTTYAYTWCTYYSTCTMWYWKWAWGCTGCCATCGTAGGGAACATACTCATCAAAAAAAATGGAGGTGATATACTTGAGTTCTATATAGTTAATTTCACGTTCTACTGACAAGTGAAGTGTGTCATTTCTGATCATCAGGACAACACCATTGAGTTTTTCTCCTGATTTGAGAATGACACTGTGCTGCGCCTGTACGGTAATGGAGATTAAAAGGAATAGAGGAACATAAAATATGCGCTTCATAATCAGAATTTCCTCAAATTTATACATGTCAATTGCCAGGATAGTAGCATGAAGATTTACTTATACACATTTGCCCTGTTCAAAAGGTCTATGCAATTCTCTATTGCTATTGACAAGCTCACTATACTGGCTCTAAGCCTGGGTTTTAGCATCCTAACCCCGGATGTACTGGGCCAGGAGACCGGCCTGGAGAAAAAATTCCGCAGAACCATGAATAAGGGTGAGTATGAAAAGGCAATTCAAATGGTTCCGAAGATTTTATCGGGTGGTATGAAGCATCTTGATGCTTATCCTGAAGACTATGCTTYGCTCATGAATTTAATTGGAGTGGCYTATGTTGAAACGCAGGAAACGSAGAGCTCTATTACATATTATCAATTGGCGATTGACCGAATCAAAACAGCTAAGAGTGACACTTGCTTTGAATATGGTCTTTACGCATACAATCTAGGATCAGCTTACAGCGATCTCGGCCAATATGAAACAGCGGATCCATATATATTATACGCACTGCCCATTCTTGCAAGGAGATATGGAGCCTCCAGTTATGAGTACACCATGATGTATTTCCAATACGCACTCCTTTACATTGAGATGGGCAGGTATGCTGAGGCTGAAGTGATGTTCAATGCGATGGTATACTACTTTGAACAGACATCSGGYATGCAGAGYGAGGACTACCAATATRMMHWRSCGAANWTRGRYSRDRWCYRYKRRRSWRKKKGDMRCYAKKARGMKGYMKRSGMRTWSVKKSKSGMRSWKMKHAMMKMMKTKSRKRGRVYWGGYSKGSRMGCCGCTGCTGAMATATCAGTTGGTTTAAACAAYCTGGCRCACYTGTATTGGAAAACTGGCAGGATGGCGGAAGCAGARCAGAATTTCATGGAAGCCTTAAATGTGATCCAGCGTGCCAATTTAGCCCARCCTTTGGAYAGCGCTACATTAATGAACAACCTGGCCCTGGTGTACAAAGCAGCCTCCAGGTTTCCGGAAGCYGAAGCAGCCTACAATTCGTCAATCGCAATTTACGAACGGTTGAAGATGATAGAGCATCCGGATTACACCAATCCAATAAAYAATCTTGGAGAGCTATACCGGGTGATGGGCCGGATKGAAGAAGCCATTGATGCGTTTGTGAAAGTGATCGAACTTCGGGAGAAACTCTATGGGACAAATCATMCMAACTATGCCAATGCAGTTAATAATTTRGGYCTTGTTTACTCAGGGTTGGGATACTATGCTCAAGCCGAGCAATTGCTGCTAACAAGYAAGAGTATCTATAAAGACCARCTCGGAGTTGAGCATCAGTACTATGCCAATGTCTTAAATAACCTCGGMATGGTCTATAAGGCTKCGGGAATGCTYGATGAAGCTGAGAAGCAATACCTCGAATGCCTGGAGGTTACCAGATCTGCYCTGGGCRCCAGTCATCCWAAATATGGATTGTATCTCAATGGGGCTGGATTGTTTTACGGAATCAGAGGAGATTACGACAAGGCAATTGGCATGGTTGAAAAGGCCATTTCAATTACCAAATCTGTTTATGGGGATCAGAACTATGATTATATCGACATGGTCTACAATGYGGCCGAGTTGTACCGCGAGAGTGGCCGAAGGGCCTTGAGTAAAGTACGATACCTGGAGGCCATGGAGGGATATATTCAVCTGATTCACCAATACGTTCCCCACCTCAATGAAGAGGATAAAACAGCTTTTTATTACACGGTAAATTACAGGTTTGACACCTATAATTCTTTCGTGCTTGAGGGCTTGTTGAACAACGATGAAGTGGCAGATCATGAACTGATAGACAAAATGTTCAAGGTGCAGCTTGAGATCAAATCCATGTTGCTAAATGAAGTTGCAAGCATCAGGGAAAGGGTAAGYRCMAGTGRRGACAAAGGACTTGGTGATCTATTTCAAAAATGGCAGAATACCAAAGAAACCCTTCTAACCGCTTATTCCCTTCCGGAAGATGATCTCGTTCTTAAAGATATHGACATTGGAGCGCTGGAGCGCAATGCCAGCCTTTACGAAAGGCAACTTAATCAGGGCTTGACACAATATAGAATGAATACTCCTGGTGACGACATATCCTGGAGGGATTTAGCTGAAAGGCTYCATGATGATGAAGCATTGGTAGAGATCATTCGRGTTGATCATTATAATAAGGTATGGACCGATAGTGTATACTATGTAGCCTTAGTCATCCACAAAGATTCAAAAGCACCTGAAGTAGTAGTCATTGAGGATGGAGCTAGCCTGGAAACCACTCATTACAACCATTACCGCAAGTCGATTTGGAATCAAATTGCCGACAATCGTTCATACGAGCTCTTTTGGGCCCCGATAAAGAACAAATTAGATGGCGTCCGCAAGGTACTGCTGACTCCTGATGGTTGCTACCACAAACTGAATCTGTATACGTTGAAGAATCCGGAAACAGATGAATACTTAATTGATGAAACATCAATCCTATTGCAAACAAACTCTAAGGACTTGCTAACCAGGGGGCAGGTTGAACAATCGCTGCCTTCTGAAATTCAGATTTTTGCCTATCCAAACTATTACTTTGCTGAAACAGCAGAAARTAMAACRGAAGAAACTTCMGTGCGTTCTCTGGAGCGTTATGGRTAYAGTCACTTGCCKGATTTACCKGGAACRAAAGTAGAGGCGGAAAAGATATCAGYAAGCTTTAAGAACAATGGATGGACCGTTSAAATGCATTTRGGGAGCGAGGCAACTGAAAATAAATTGAAAAAAGTATCCAATCCTGGARTATTGCATATTGCTACCCATGGTTATTTCCTGGATCGCCCSGTGGATTACGMGGAGATTCTTGAGCAWAGGGCCTTGCGATGGGCCGATAAGARTCCTCTYTTCAGATCYGGGTTGATGTTGGCGGGTGCTGGTGTTGCCTTTGGCCATGCAGCAGATGGGCCACCCCAGGATGGAATATTCTCCGCATATGAGGCCATGCAAATGAACCTCACCGGTACAGARCTCGTGGTGCTTTCCGCTTGTGAGACCGGCTTGGGGGAGCTGCACAACGGACAGGGAGTATATGGCCTGCAAAGGGCATTTATGGCAGCTGGTACCAAGGCTTTGGTAATGAGTTTGTGGCAGGTGGAGGAYAATGCCACACAGGAACTAATGGCCACGTTTTACAGGTTATGGCTCTCAGGCTCTGGAATTTCGAAACATGAGGCGTTTAGAAAGTCGCAGCAGCACGTAATGAAAAAGTATTCCAATCCCGTATTTTGGGGTGCTTTCGTTATGTTGGGGCAATGAACGATTRGATTCTTTGTCCCAATAGACTCACTTCCAGGTATTSGKGTTTTTTTATCTRCCANCTGGAATACTAGTTCTATATTTACGTCTGGTCAACGGCAGACCAGTCGCTATTTTATCGAAATGATAAACCGCATAGTTCTATTATCCATTATTTGTTTGTCCTCAATAGGGGTGGGATTTTCTCAGTCCTACAAATTCAGATCCTACGGGCAGAATCATGGAATTGAACAACACTTTATCTATACGCTTAATCAGGCGCAGGATGGTTATATGTTGGTGGGCACAGAGGATGGACTCCTGAAGTTTAACGGAGTTTACTTTAAGAAGATTGATCTGCTTTCCRRSGTGGARAATCCTGGAATAATTACCGTAAGCAGGCATGTTGAAGRGGCAAAAATATGGTATGGCTTCAATGATGGAAGAGTTGTGTTGCTCAATCTTCGCGATTACACCGTTATATACGATTCCATTCTGTCAAATAGTAGCATTACGGGAATTGTGGGCGATAGGGACAGAAACGTGTGGTTTTCAACTGCGAATGAGGGGTTGGTTAGGATAGACSGTAAGCTGAAAGTCTYCACTTATGAYCTTGCCGARTACGARGACGATCTTCAAATTAATTGCCTCAACTTGCTGCCTCCGTCAGAGCTCATATTAGGTACTGGTAACGGTCTTCTCTCTATTGATATGGGSAAGATGRAGAGATTGACCTCAATACCSCGGAAGGAGATTTTGGGCGAGTGGGAAGAGCGGGTCACCCTTCTSGTGCGTCCAAAAGATTCAATTGGATTATAYRTYGGAACCAGAGAGMAAGGRGTWTGGTTTNATACCGGAAAGAAAAAYGGWGGAGGTCTGWRGCAAATTGATTTGTGGCRGGAAAATCAGAACARGAATATTAAAGCAATAATTGAAGACARAGAGGATCAGCTTTGGATTTCTGTTGAGGGTGAAGGATTGTATARAGTTAGCGYATCATCRGACAGCAGYACATYAYTGYACACSCTGTATGATGATGCCAATGGGTTRCAATCCAAATCTATCAGATCACTTTAYTGTGAYAAGGAAGGAAATATTTGGATTGGTCATTATGGACGGGGATTGAGCTCTTTTTTGGATAATTTCCTGGAATTCTACACCATTAAAATTGATGACAAACTTCAAGGGATCAATWGCSTGATCGGGRTTGGACAAGAGATGTATCTCGGTTTGGACGATGGCCTKCTGCGTGTTAATAAGGATGAGTGGAAAGACTTTGAATAYGTATTTCAAGACCATCTCAGSGGCAAACTGATAACRAGTCTGRYYCGRGGGTATGATGAAAGCATTTGGATAGGAACGGAAAGCAAAGGYCTTTATAGATGGGACCCTGTGCAAAATACAATGGAAARGGCTTCAATTTCWGGAGATGGCCCCTTGCAATATATCAACTACCTGCTTCCGGTTAAAAACGGAATATGGATRGGAACCAAGGGTGGGTTGAGATATGTGAATTATGATTACACAGGGCTTGTCACTTATACCATTGAGGATGGCATGCCTTCCAATAATATATCATGTTTGTATGATGACGGTGAAGATATCTGGATTGGATACAATATCTCAGTTGTGGCACACTTYCGGGAAGGGRAATTTGAGCAACATATCCTCAGTACYGGCGAAACSACGGTCAACATAGTTGGGATTTCTGCCGACAWAGATGGYAATATATGGGCTGCTACCGAAGGAAAAGGTRTCATGAGAGTGACTGGTARTGCACCTTTAACCATTCTCAAATCGAGWGGGCTGGAATCTAATTACTGCCAGGGATTCCTAAAGGACAAATACGAAAACTTTCTGGTGCTTCACAGGGGAGGTATCAGCCGCATTTGGAATGGATTGGAAAGTATTGATATTCTAAATGAAGACAACGGTATTGACGGGGAGTTTAACCGGAATGGTATATACAGGGATGAAGATGACAATATCTGGTTGGGGACAAACAAAGGGCTGGTTAAATACATTCCTGATAACAATGCRGTACAGAGGCAGGGYCCGGCAATTCACCTTGTATCAGTTCACCTTGGCGATCGTCTCATTGATTTTCAGAAGAATATTGAACTACCATATGGACCACACAGGTTGGAGATTCACTATGAAGCAATCAGTTTTAAGAGTGGGAAGAATATCCAATATCAATATATACTGGAAGGATTTGATGATGAATGGTCCGATTGGACAAAAAATGACAATGTTGTTTACAGGAAGCTTCGTGATGGCAAATACAGGTTCAGGGTTCGGGGATGCATTTCTAAAGATGCATGTACAACTACCCTGAGYTTGCTAAACATTGACATAAGCCCACCCATTTGGAAAACCTGGTGGTTCTATATACTTGACGTCTGTGCMTTGGCGCTGATATTTTGGGTRCTCATTAAGATCAGGGAAAGGAACTATAAGGCCAAAGAAGTGTATTTGCAGGGTGAACTCCAGGATCGCATCAAGGAGGTAATAAGGCATGAGCATGAACTAGAGGTAAAGAATGAACAGCTTGAAGAATCCATYCAGCAAAAGGAAACATTACTGAAGGAGGTTCACCACAGGGTTAAGAATAACCTGCAACTTGTTTCAAGTCTTTTGAGTTTGCAGGCCAGAAAAGTGGATGACGCAACATTATCGGAGATCTTGCAGAACAGTCAACGTCGAATTAGCACGATGGCAGCCTTGCATAAAAAGCTGTACAGTTCCAATGACATTGGCAATGTACGGTACCAGGGTTATGTGGAAAACTTGACGAAAGCGGTTTCAAAAGCTTATGAAACAGAGGCTTGTAAGGTAACCCTTGATATTAATATGGGAGATGTCCAGTTTGGGATAGATGTTTCTGTGCCACTTGGTTTGATATTGAACGAACTCATCACCAATTGCTATAAATATGCCTTCATTGGTCAATCTGAAGGAAACGTAAAAATTGACCTCCTGCATCTGGATGGAGAACGCTATGTGCTGACTATAGCTGATAATGGCRTAGGAATGAACGAAGAATTGGACATTTCAAACACAAGCACCCTGGGCCTGGAACTGGTGACTGTGCTAACKGAACAATTGAATGGAAATGTCAAATGCATGTCAACAAAAAAGGGTACTAAATTTACCATTACGTTCAATGTAATGTCTTGAGAATTTTGGGCTGGTGCTGCGTCTGCTTGTCCGAAAAAGGGTGGGGAAGGCGGGCCTTAAATCCCAATCAGGAAGGTGAAAAATCTCTATCAGAAAAAAATTTTTAAAAAAAACTTGCGCAGACGGATATTTTAGTATTTTTACTGCACGTTTGTTTATAGATATTTTAATTCATTATTAACTAACCAAAATTTATAAGATATGGCTTTTTCACACGTGAACAGCAGAGGTCAAACTTACTACCTGCACTCAAAAGATGTTCAACTTCGCGGAAGCGGACGTACACAAACAATCTATTATTTTGCCAAGGAAGTTAAAGCTGGGGCAATGGATGATATCCCTGCTGGCAAAACTATTGTAGAAAACGAACGAACTGGGCTTCTTTTCTTAAAAGGAAAATAGGCTAAATTCATTTGCTTATAACCCTTCTTCCTCATCGGGAGAAGGGTTTTTTTATGGCAATTATTCTCCGGTGGATATTCAATCGATAACAGTTGACTTGTTAAGTGCTGAGCAGGCTGATGACGGTGTTCTGCTGCACCTGGAAGCACTTATCAATCGCGTATATCAAATTGCCGAAGCCGATTTTTGGCAAGATGATTACTTGCGGACTGATGTACATATATTGCGGGAGGCAATTAAAAAGGCAGAGATTTTAACCGCAAGTTGCGAGGGGGAAATTGTTGCTGGCATCCATATTTCGCCAATGAGTAAAAGGATTGGAAAGTTCGGAATGCTCGCCGTATTGCCTAAATATGAGGGTTTTGGCATTGGCAGACTGTTGGTAAAGGCAGCTGAAGCGCATGCGATAAGCCTTGGATGTGACAGAATGAGGCTGGATCTCCTCACTCCGGTTAAAGGCCAAAATGAAGGCAAACAACAACTGCATAAATGGTATACGCGACTTGGTTACACGTTTTTGCGTAAAATGCCCTTTGAGAAAGCAGTTCCTTCTGAGGCAGAATTCTTGAAAATGCCTTGCTTCTTCAACCTATATGAAAAGAAGCTCTATCGGTTACCCAATTAATGGGCAATTGTGAATGGACCGGATTTTATACCATCTTTGGACGAGATCCGGTAAAAATAGATACCTGAGTTCAGAGTTGATACATCTATTTTCGCATAGCTGTTATGCAAGGAGTACTCATCTATCAACATCCCCATGGCACTATAGATCGCAATCGTCCCGCTCACTGGTTTGTCAAATGCAAAGTACACAGTGGCATCCGCAGGATTGGGATATACGGATATCTCATTTGTGTTCAGCTTCGTCTCCGGAACACTTACCGCACTCAATCCAACTGTATCCAACACATAGAATATGCCCATGATGAACATTTCATCTTCAGAAGTCAAACCCCAGGTTACAGGATTATTTGGTCCCGTGTTCACCCAGGATGCTTCAAAAATAAATCCCTCATCTTTCTTGGTAAACAAAAACGGATCGAAATATCGGTTTGGGGGTTGGGCGTAGTTGTAGCCAATGTCGGTGCCGTTGGGATCGCCATCAATGTTGGATGCATCGAACAGCTTCGTTCCTCTTGCGCCGAAGCTGTCTCGTTTATAGATATCGAAATCCGTTCCCCATTGATGTGTATGTGAGGTCATAGACCAAACATATACGTCATTTTTCAATCCTAAGATGCTGCCATCATCATAGTACTCATCCTCTAATGTGAAAGTTGTGCCGTCGTTCGGAACAGCCAAACTGATCAATCCTCCCAGGCCGCCACTCGTGTACATGATCTGTTTCGCAGTGGGATAGGGCTGCGTATATATATTAATGTATACCTCTGCCTTCAAAATTTGGGTAGAAGAGAAGTTGATATAATGGGAGTTGAGGTCCAGCCATGAATTTTGAGGCAGGAGAAAGGCCGTATTTTGGGGCAAAAACATTGGGCCCGAGACCTGTGTCGAGGTCACCCCTTCTGTTGATACGTGTGCGGCGTCATCCCGGAATCCTTCCTGAAAACCGGTCTCTTCCCCCAGATTGAAGCGTGCCAGGATGAAATGATGGGAAGAACTACCCATCAACATATCAATCCTGTTTGATTCCAATGTGTCTTTGAATCCTGGATCATATTTGATATAATATTCCATCTCCGTTGATGGAGGCACGAAGAATGGCCCAAGATGGATCTGAAATCCCAAAGCAGAATCCGGTGCTGGTGGTGGTACCGGCATGCTCTCAATGCCTCCATTGGCATAGTAGTCCTGGATTAAGGTGTAGTCAACCACAGTTCCCGTTTCCGGAGCACCAAATAATATCCAYTGCCTGATCAATTCYTTTTTTGCRTCCGTCAGCATTCCGGTCTCAGGCATGGATCCCACTTCTGAGGCATGCAAGGTCATATGTGGGTCGAGCCCCCCATTAATTTTTCGGAACAAAAAGCTTGTATGCGGTTCTCCGGGATTGATGCGAACATATCCCTTTCCCGCAGCATAGGAATTGGTCGGAGTCGCTTCAACGAGGGTGTTGTATACGTCGTTTAGTGAGTCTACCCCAAGGCCAACCAGTGACATTCCACCAGTTGGACTCACATTATCGTGGCAGCTGCTGAATGTACAGCTCGTTTGCAAAATATTGTAAACCTCAGAAAAAGTGCTCTGAGCGTGAACTGTACTATAGGCGAAAGTYGCCATGGCTATAATCGCCGACTTTAGATAGATACCCGKTTTGCGCATAGATAGAGAAAATTTGTTGTGGATCACAAGATACCCATTATTTGYGAGGAGATTTTATATTATTGTTGGGATTTAAACGTTTTCCTTTTATGAGTAAATACTTTTTGACTGCGTTTGTCCTGATCAGTTTGGCTATGGCCAGCTGCAAAGACAAGAAGTTGGACCCCTCGTGTGGAGGAGAGAAACCAACATATGATAATGGTATCTCGGTGATCATTGATGCCAACTGTACATCTCCAAGTTGTCATGGAGCAGGGGCGTTGCAGGCACAGTTTATCGATTACGCCAGTATGGCTCTTGCGCTGTCAAATGGAAACTTTGAGAAGAAAGTGCTGGTTGAGCAAAGCATGCCAAAAAACAACTTTCTCACCCAGGATGAAATCAACCTTATACAGTGCTGGAAAGAAAATGGATATCCGGAGAATTAGGTGGCCTCTTGGTTATKTGCTGTGAATTAACGGTTATCTGTTTTTGGTCGTGGTTATTTAGGATTCTGTATATTATTACCTTCAAGGAATAACTTAAAGATTTTTCATGGAAACATACATCGCGATGCTGCGGGGCATCAATGTCAGCGGTCAAAAGAAAATCCTGATGGCTGACCTKAGGGGATACATGGAAGAACTGGGATTRCAAAAAGTRGAAACCTATATYCAAAGTGGGAATATCATATTCTSCTCAAGTRTCGAATCCCKGGATGAACTTGCWTCACAAATCAAAACTAAAATATYGGAGCAGTATGGATTTGAGGTACCCACATTGGTKAAGAGAGTAGGGGACCTTGAATTCGTATTGGCGAATTGTCCGTTTGCAAAGGATCCCGGTAAGGATRTYAGCAGGTGGTAYGTGACTTTTCTRGGCGGTGAACCAGATGARGATCGGATAGTGAAGCTAAAGGAGTACAACTATTCTCCGGAAGAGTATGTTCTTGAAGGAGTCAATATATATTTCTACTCTCCAAACGGATATGGAGATGCCAAAATGAACAACAACTTCTTTGAGGCGAAACTGAAGGTCTCAGCGACTACCCGGAATTGGAGGACGGTGAATAAGTTGGTTGAAATGGCGAAGGGCTAAACCGGTCTGACCGATGGTGGTTAAGATTTAGCATAATCATCCCCATAGTACTTACTCGTTATTTGCGTGTGGAAGTCTTCCGCTCTTACGGGTGCATAGTTTGGATCTCCAAGGCCTGGCAATACCTCYAAGATTTCATCTTCCCAAACATAAATCGCCATTGGAAAAGAAATTCTGGGTTTATCTTGTAATTCAACGGTTTGTGGCCTGCTCACCCGGTGCGTAGTGGAGGGAAGACGATTATTGGTGATGCGTTGCATATAATCCCCTGTATTGAGTACTATGCTGCCCTCCGGGGCATTGACGCGAACCCATTTCATGCTACCTCGATGCAATGCCTGCAATCCCTCAATCTCCGATGCCGGCAATATGGTAAACAAATCTACATCTTCATGGCCRAGCATYCTRCCYCCYGAASTYTCCRYRTYRTCAGATAGRGAAGGGTAGTAATTCAAGCGGAATCCAAAATTGGTTTTGTTGAGTTTTTYATCATATGTGTTTACATCAACATTCAAATACTGCAGCATACTTTGCATYARCGGCAGTATGAGTTTCTCATGAGCRGTTACGATCTCGCGAAATGCYGTTTCAAACCTTGSCTCAGGCCAATAATCTTCCCATTTATAATTGGGATCAKKWYYSWWRYSMWRWGMMMRMSSGCMWWWSMCYCWAMYTTSYWYMASMYYYGRMKRWMTMMKTSNTGGTTWYSYYTAWRSGRWWWTMGCCTTGATTGACAGATCCATGTCGTTGCGCCCTGAATTTCATTCTCGATTCGACAGAGTAATTCTCAAACAGGTCTATTGTCAACTCACGAGCTTGCTGGTATAGAGCATTACGCACACCATGGCCGGTGATTATAGCAAAACCAATATCCTCCAGGGAGGTGCCCAAATCCCGGGCAAATTTCGCCTTGCCCGCGGCATCTCCGTTTACAAACTCACTGAGATCACAGGTTTTTAGTACATACTCGTCGTCAAATTGATCTTCCGCCCCTTCCGAAAGCCTGTATCGCTGTAGTTTCTCTACCTGATCATACTTGGCAAATTCCTGGTTGAAAGCATCAAGGCCATCTTCAAGTTTAGAATCCATTTTGGYNTTTTGGTTACNNTTNATTGGTTSTGGTTAAATGGTCCYTGGTTGCGGTTTTGGTTGTTTGATTGTTTGCGATAATCATATCAGCATTGTACAATAAAACCATGAACTAACTAAATAAGCCAACAACCAAAACAATTAAAAAAACCAGCCACTAAACGGTTAAAGCAAGTACAATTGGGGAAATCACCTTCACCTTTGCAAGTTATCATAAACATATAACATTAAGGTGAGGATTAATGCGGTTGGTACACCCCATCTCAACCAGTGATAATACGATATGTGAAACCTCTTGCGCTCATCACCAAATATTTGTTGCAAGGTCACTACTTTCCCCAAGCCTGCGGTGAGGGCTATTATTGCCACGCAGCTACCCAATACCTGCATGCCTGATCCAAATATGAGGTCCAGGGTTCCAATTACCTCCGGATTGAATGCGCAGTAAGATATCAAGAGAGTTTGAACAAGGCCTACAATAATAAAAGCTTGCTTCAAAGTGGATTTGGTATTACCCGTCAAGGTTGTGATGAAGAGTTGTATAGCCGCTAAACTTGAAAGAAAGGCCATGAAGGACAGGGATATAAGAAATAAGCTACCCAATATTCTACCTCCGGACATTTGCCCAAACAAAGAGGGTAATGTGGAAAATAACAGGGTATATCCTTCTTCCATATTCAAACCGTAAACCAGTACCGCAGGAATAATAAATAAGGAGCCCATCAATGCAGCACTTAGATCTCCCAGGCCGGTAGATATTGCCAGGAACGGAATGGATTGCTTGTCATCAATATAGTTGCCATATATTACCAATAGCGTCCCGCCAAGGCTTAGCGTGAAAAAGGCCTGGCCCATTGCGGCGAATATATTACGCGCATTAAGCAATGAAAAATCAGGCTTCAGGAATGACCACAGGTGCCCCATTGCTCCCGGCAAGCTTAAGGTATTGTATATCAGGTATACCATGACAAGTCCAAAGAATGGAACCATGATGGTACTCACCCTTTCGATGCCATTTCTTACTCCCTTATATACAACGAATAAGCACGTACAAAGGACACCCACCGCTACTCCAAATTGCAATAGGTGATTATTGAGTGCTTCTCCAAGCTGATTGGTATTGTTGTCAAATCCGATAAATACGCCATGATAACCTGAGTAAACCACATTCCCTATGATGATCAGATAGTAGGAGTTGGTAATCAGGAGTGTTCCTATGATAAAGTAGGCAAAGTACTTACCGAATTTCGGCCCCAATGCTTTGGAGAATGCACCAACCGGGCCATTGCCGGTTGATCTTCCCAGTGAAAACTCCGCAGTAAGTGCGGGGATACCAAATAAAAAAATGAAGATGAGAAAGATGACAAGAAAGGCRCTWCCACCATATTGCCCCATCATATATGGGAATCTCCACATGTTGCCAAGGCCTACTGCAACACCTATCATTGAGAGAATGGTCGCYGTTTTAGATGAGAACGTGATCTTGCTCATTTTCGATGGTGYTTTNNACGACTARATGTAAATATACTCAAACATTAGCCTGATAGYATGGACTRCACCATTCAGGAAGCGGGTAGGACYCTTSGTTCCCTGCCAAYATCAGTCTSGTCGATGGCCAGTCTTAAGCGGTTAGGCTTGTTTGTGCAATTTGAGCACGTTGTTCCTTCACCYTGGAATCCTCAAGAAATTCCTCGTATYTCATTTCCTTATCCAGGTATCCGTTTGGACCAATCTCTATGATTCTGTTCGCGACTGTTTGGGTGAATTCATAATCATGAGAAGTGAAAAGTACYGTTCCCGGAAATTTGATCAAGGCATTGTTCATGGTTGTGATCGTCTCCAGATCCAGATGGTTGGTAGGCTCRTCCAGGATAAGGAAGTTGGCTTCTGCCAACATCATCCTTGAAATCATACACCGCACTTTTTCTCCACCGGAAAGTACATCACAGTTTTTTAAACTATCCTCTCCCGAGAACAACATCTTACCCAGGAATCCCCTGATGAAAACTTCATCTTTTTCCTGTGAAAACTGACGTAACCAGTCAATGAGACTCATGCTGGTCTTGAAATACTGTTCATTGTCATTAGGCAGGTAGGTTTTGGTAATAGTTTGCCCGAAAGTGAATGTTCCTGCATCGGCGGCAGCCTCGTCCATCAATATTTTGAAAAGTTTGGTGACAGCCATGCTGTCCTTGCTCAGTACAGCAATCTTATCGCCCTTCTTTACATTGATGTCCAGGTTTTCGAACAAAGACCTTTCACCACCGCTTCCCGACAATCCCACCACCTTCAGAATTTGATCGCCCGCTTCGCGTTGCTGCTTATAAATTATTGCGGGGTACTTCCTGGAGGAGGGCTTGATTTCCTCAATATTGATCTTTTCAAGGACCTTCTTGCGGCTGGTTGCCTGTCGTGACTTTGAGGCGTTGGCTGAAAAACGTGCAATGAAGTCTTCCAGTTCCTTTTTCTTCGACTCTGCCTTTTTGTTTTGCGAAGATCGTTGGCGCAGCGCCAGTTGACTTGACTCATACCAAAATGTGTARTTGCCACTGAAGAGCTGAATTTTYCCAAAGTCAATRTCAGCCACATGCGTACACACCGTATCCAGGAAGTGCCGATCATGCGATACTACAATTACAGTATTTTTAAAATCGAGTAGAAAGTCCTCCAACCACTTAATACTGTTCGCATCGAGGTCATTTGTMGGCTCATCYAAKATYARAATATCSGGATCTCCRAAGAGGGCTTGCGCAAGCAATATTCTCACCTTRAGATCTCCGCCAACGTCCTTCATYAATTTTTCATGCTCYGATTCCCTGATTCCCAGTCCACTGAGCATGGCMGCAGCGTCGGATTCKGCATTCCATCCYTCCATTTCGGCAAATTYTTCTTCGAGYTCCGATACACGAATACCATCRGCTTCCGAAAAATCCGGCTTCATATAAATYTTGTTCTTCTCCTCCATGATCTGCCACARACGYTTGTGKCCCATAATRACCGTRTCAATCAGTCTCACYTCRTCAAATTCAAAGTGATCCTGCTTYAGYACYGCCATACGCTTTCCCGGTTCAATGTGCACATGTCCTTTRTTGGGATCTAATTCACCAGAYAGGATYTGCATAAATGTAGACTTGCCGGATCCGTTTGCGCCAATTATTCCATAGCAATTTCCYTGGGTGAATTTYACATTCACATCATCAAAAAGTACCCGCTTTCCGTATTGAAGTACTATGTTGTCAGTAGAGATCATCTYARTTTTTTTAAGSGCCTGCCCGAAATCTGCTGGTAKGCAGGGCAAAACGCGGGTGCAAAGGTAATAGAAATTGTCGTCCCTTTGAGAGTCAAAGGCTTTGAGAATACCTTTAATTCATATCTTGTATCATAAATTGAATTTATGATTGATTGGTATACATATCATTTATCGTTTTTAGCCATATGGATCGTRGGTGTTGTGAYTCAAACAKCCCTGGAATTACWGGYRTGGAAAAGGCCTCAGTACATGAARAATRCAGTTTCAATCAACTATAAACTGAATATTTTTTTAGGRTATCCGGCCATGCTTGGGATGGGGATTTGCTTCGCTTTTCTTTTCAACTCTGATAATCTCCAATTTCCAACCTACATAATATTTGTGCTTTCAAACGGTATTGTGCTGTGTTTGGGGTTATTTAGCGCTTTTTTGATTCATAAAAGATCACGGGATTATGCCAAAGGTGGAGAAGAGGTGGTAGGAGCTTACATGAATCGTATTCGACTTTCCTTCATGATATCTGTCCCAGCCGCCCTTTTAACAGCSGCAGCTGAGTTGCATATCACAACAAATTGGATAACGGAATTTCTCAATTGAACTCTTTTTGATCGCTGCCCTGAATCAGCTAGCTTTGCAACTTCAATGCAAGAAAAAATACCTGAATATCCCTGGGGAACGAATCGGCCGTTTAACGACTATTCCTCTTATATAAAACGCACATTTGGRGAGCGYGTTCAAAAGCTYTCGCTAAATGCTGGCTTTACCTGTCCCAATAGAGATGGAACGAAAGGTATAAAAGGATGTACTTATTGTAATAATCTCTCCTTCAATCCTGCCTACTGTAAGCCGAAGAAGTCTATCACCCAACAATTAAGGGAGGGTGCGCAGTTCTTTGAGAGGAAGGGTAAGTCACAGAAATACCTCGGTTATTTTCAGGCCTATACCAATACCTATGCGGAACTCAGTTTGTTAAAAGAGCTGTATGAAGAGGCGBTGGCTTATCCGGGTATTCAGGGATTGGTGATCAGTACCAGGCCTGACTGTCTGGCTCCGGAAACATTGGATTACATAGCATCCCTGGCTCAGGACAATTATATTAGTTTGGAATTTGGAATGGAGAGCTTCAATGATGAAGCGCTGGTTAATATCAACCGTTGCCATACGGTTCAGGAGACCAGGGATGCCATTATTAATGCCAGTGGAAGAGGCATTCATGTGGGAGGCCATATGGTATTGGGATTGCCCGGGGATGATGTGGAGACCATACTGGGATTTGCTGATGAGATCTCGGAGCTCCCAATTCAATTGCTTAAGCTTCATCATTTGCAGATTGTTACCGGTTCAACTATGCACAAGCAATAYCAGCAGAACCCCGATTTTGTCAATCTCTTCACAGTAGATTCTTACTGTGATCTTCTTCTAAAGTTTATGGARCGCTTGAGGCCGGATATAATAATGGAGCGATTTACCGCTGAGGCGCCAAAGGACATTCTGGTCGCTCCRAAATGGGGCTTGAAGAACTTTGAGTTTACMAATGTGTTTGAATCAAAACTCATTGAGGCTGGAACACATCAGGGCTTTACCTACTCAAATAAGCTCCACCCTGCAAAGAAGGTTAGGAGTTGCGAAGAAGCCAGTTAATAGARCAGTAAAATCACGTCAGTTGACATTTYCCTGGCTGGCCTGATTCGCTAACCTAAAAGTRCCTGAATTGGCAWATCGKATGAAGAAACATTGCAAAAGTTGAACAAAACAGGAGAATTTGCGTATTGTTTSACCAAATGAAGTGTAACATGCCCGGATACAGATTGCGCACCTTGGTATTGGCCTTTGGCTTTTTCCTGCTGACCATTCACATTGCACCGGGTCAGGTTGCAGGAGGAAAATACGACAATCTCTTCAAACCTTATGAAAAAGGCTGGTATGAAGACTGTCTTTATAAGGCTGAAGCGATGACGCAAAAGGACAAATATAAAAAGGACCCGGAGCCCTATCTTTATATGGCGATGTGCTTTTATGAACTCGTTCGAATTCCAGAATTGGCGGAATTCTATCGCAGCGCCCTTCGTTACTCGTTCAAGCAAGCTGCGAAAGTTCGAAAGCTGGATAAAGACGGTTCAGTTTACCAGGCAAATACCAATTTTTATCAGAAGTTGACGSTATGGGGGTTGGAACAGGCAGATGTGGATATCGATGRSGAAMGGTATCGYAGAGCAGCTACCAAGTATGGTTATATTTTGAAGTTAGATCCGGAAAATAGGAATATAAGGTATACCAAAGGGGTGCATGACATTCTTGCCCGCAATGTTAGCRRTGGASTTGTRAATATGAAATCTGCGCTGCAGGACATTGAATCGGGGTACTCTTCGGATAGCCTTACAGAGCCTGCTGCTATTAATGCGGTAATCTTATTCTCTAATCAGCTGGTTCAGGAGAGTCTTGTAGATACCCTGAACACGGAACAATTGATAGACTCGGCCCGCACAAGTCTGTCTACCGGTACAATTATGTTCCCTAACAGCAGCAGGCTTCGGGATGAGTTGGAGAAGCTTGGTCATCCMGTACCAARATCAGAGCAGTGATGMTTGMATGGCCAGGAGARRMTATTYAGAACACCCTTTAATAYTCCTCTCGTKGCTTACTGYACCACCAGTCTTCCAGACTTGGTCTGAATACCGTCCTTTAATATTTTATACAAATACACCCCGGGAGTAAATTGGTCCTCAGAAATATTGATAGGAGTTGTGCTATTGTCGATCCTGTGAATGCGTTTTCCAACAATATCATAGAATTCTACCACGATAGACTTTCGTTTTTGAAGCTGTACTTCACCGCCTGCTTGCACTGGATTTGGGTACAGTAGATAATTATCATCACTCACTTCACTTTGAATACCTACAAAACTATCGTCAGTATAGCCATAGAACCACATGGTGAAAGAGTTAGAAGGGTCCGTAGAGTTTTCAAATTTCATTTGCGCCGATCCGCTATCTGGGGTGGTTCCGGTATAGAAATACATATGATAGCTCTGCGTTTGGCCGGCATCTAATTGGAAGGTCGTATTGTCCGAAGTGGGTGGTAAGCATATATCAACACATATGGATGTTCCCCAATCCGTTGGAACATCATTCACCAGCCGGTCCACGTCAATTATCACATCGAAGTTTGAAAAATTAGAGAACTGCCCCTCAATAAGCATGGTTGTTCCCGGTGCATCTGTAATCGAAGTACTCGAGCTAATAACGTTAAAATCAAAGAAMCCAGTTGCTGTTCCACCACCAGTGCAAGCGTTATTCAGGAAGCTGTCRATGTCACAATACATATCCTCCTGAGGAGCTTTATCAAACCATCCATGCTTTACATACACGACTCCGTCAAGATCGATGAGGTAGGCATTGTTGGGTGCYGGCCCGAACTCCAGCCACCAATCATTGCAAGGACCGTCAATATACACAGGTACRTTAATTGTYATGTTGTCAAACATCTCCTGGACCACAGCCTTGCGTTCACCGTAGGTARTAGGTTGTAACACGTTRATTCCAACAGCTGGATTGCCCGCATCATTYACAACKCCGAAGTAGGGGCTGATATCCGGAGCGATSGGATGTGCCTCTATTACATAYACAATRAATATTTCCAGGTTAYTTCCATATACGGCCTGTAGGTCATTCACYGTTGGAATCTTGTTYCTATACACGGGACAAGTATAGCTCCCATCAACAATGAGAATTGGCTTCCCTTGCTGCAGCGTGGTGGCAATGTCCAGTTCAATKCCATTGAKATCGAAYARGTTAAAATGCYTAATGGTCTCGCCAACYGCCGGACCTACTAGTTCAAATCCGCTTCCTCCAACGAGGGGTATAGTGCAGATTGGATCTGAATCAGCGGGTAGGGTACCGGTTCCTATTGTKGGWCCTAAGTTTAGCTGAGCAAATAARGTTGGGCCGATTAAAAGGACGGCTATAATCGTGGTGAATAAACGGGRGTTGAAGGCTTTCATGANTRSYTTTTTTAAAGGTTTTGGCGCTTAGACCTTGCCAAACCAATTAGGTTTAACCTGCCTTTGCCGGTTTACCTGCCGTAGGCATGGCAGGCAGTCAGGTCTAAGTTACGCATTCTTGTGGAACGGGGGCTGTACCTGATTGAATTATAATCAGTTAGCTTGAAATGTCTGGTGTCTTTCGATGGGTAAATTGAGTTTGTCTGAAACCTCTCTKGCAAATTCCATTGCCTTGTCCTGGGAGTCAAAACGGTTGAGGTCCTGTTTTTTTYGATGTGATTTACCRAGCAAGCATACAACRAACTCGCGTGGRGTTACATCGCTTAGTTTGGAGCCCATGTGTTTTACCTTCCACACCCGGTGCGATATGACCACACTCACCGAACTGTAATTGTGAAGGTTTTCCCAYTCYCCGTATTTGTAACCATAAAACCAGGTAAATCCTTTTATTTTTCGYTTGCTCATATCGATCATTACRCCATCATACGTGGTAACGACMACGCCWCCAAAGAAWAGRCCYACGATACCAAGTCCCAGGGCATCSASATCAAAATACGATAGCGCCAGAAACACAACACCTAYAATGACCAGGGCATACCCRAATAAMTTGAATTTAGGGCTGTTGGSATTGCCCAGGTTGTATTTCAATAGATCTGACATGGTCACAATATAAGAACAAATATTCCGGGCATATTATTATTTGATAAACAACTCTTTGACAAGTTGCCCAAATTCCTAACCTAAACACCGTGCATTGCTCAAAGTAGAAAATATTTTATAGTTTCATTCTATAATGAAAGCTGTACAAGCCGCCACACGCATAATTCTCTACCTGAGAAAATAACATGGAAAAGTCAAGAAAGTCCTGGCCAAGGGCCTTGAATGGTCAACAAAAGGGGTAGAACTTCGTCCGACATGGACATTCATTGATACAAGGGCCGCTCTCCTGTATAAACTCGGCAGGTATAAGGAGGCAGAGGTAGATGCCGTCCGGGCAATTGAACTGGGTGCAGAAAGGGAAACAGAGCAGCTATTAAGGGATATTCGAAAGAAACTCAGGTAAGAAATCTGGTTTAGGCAAATACATAAAAAGATGCCACGTACCCGGCAACCAACAACACAAGTAAAACGATAAATATGAATATGGCACGATTGGTTTCAGTTGGATTCCGCGTGGCCAGCAGGTTGAAATCGTTAAACAGTCTGTTCCTGTTTTGAGACAGTCCCTTCCCTTTAGCGCGATCTTCCTTCAGTTGTCTATCTATTTCTTCTATTTCTTTCGACACAATAACAGAACGCTTTCCYTTGAGAATTGTTATTAATGAGCGAACGAAGCGTCTTGCACCTTGAAGATGTGCAAAATGCCGGGGAACAGCGCATCCATGGTCTCTTTTGCTCCGTTGGTAGATCCTGGTACAGCGAGGATCAGSGTATTTCCATGCATTCCGGCTACACCTCTTGAAAGCATGGAATASGGTATGCGATCCTGTCCATGTGCTCTCGCMGCCTCCATAATGCCGGGRATTTCTTTATCAATTARAGGTTTYAATGCTTCCGGTGTATTGTCYCKGGGWGATAGCCCGGTGCCWCCWGTYACAATGACCAGRTTCATMCCATCYTTGCAATAMCCCTCAACCGTYGATCTGATCTTTTCAGTATCATCAGGAAYAATGATRTATTCGGGTGAGTGRATATCGAARCSCTCCAGYTTTTCTATAATGGCCTTGCCGGCYTTGTCTTCTTTTTCYCCTGCTGAAATTGTATCCGAGCAGACTACCACTGCRGTYTTAAGATTTTCCTCAAGCAAGTTTATATAATCAGATTTGCCACCCCTCTTCTTGATYAGCCTGATGTTTTCAATTTCAATRCCCTTATCAATAGGTTTGAGCATATCGTAAATGGTCAATGCTATCACGGAAGCACCGTGCATGGCCTCTACTTCTACRCCGGTYTTGTAAATRGTCTTTACVACGATCTTCACCCTGATGGTGAGCCCCTCAATTTCAAAAGTGATCCCCGTATACTCAACYGGCATTGGATGACAGTCTGGAATCATTTCGGCHGTCTTTTTTACMGCGAATAGCCCCGCAGTTTTCGACATTTCAAATACATCGCCTTTTTTAACAGTCTTGTTGACAACTGCATCTATTGTTTTCTGGGAGCTGACCCTTACGGTAACTTCTGCCATCGCCGTTCTGAGCGTATTTGTTTTATGGGTGATGTCAATCATTTATTTTCCTTCCATTGGTGSGTDYCDTHVATAAAKAGCTCCTTCCCAAATATCGGCACCTTBTCTTTGATCTCATTTACCAGAAATTCAATCGCTTCAAADGCCTCTTTTCTGTGTDTTGTAGAAACAAATACAAAAAGGGAGATYTCTCCGGTTTTAACCAATCCGAGRCTGTGGTAGATATG
Organism: Flavobacteriales bacterium; assembly: GCA_002400975.1. Taxonomy (GTDB): domain Bacteria; phylum Bacteroidota; class Bacteroidia; order NORP154; family NORP154. Next base: position 42,096 of record NVRW01000011.1, read on the forward strand.
CATACAGATGATGTCAAACTTATCAAATGCHGCTTCYCTGATVTTGTRSAANTCCTTTTYCGCCATTTCAGCATAAGCTGAGTACTCAATGCCCTTAACATGCTTTCCGTTGATCACATCAGCCCGTACTTGCCCAAGGAAGATATCATGAGCCCCAATATTTATTTTGGAGCTRTGACTGGCTATGGAGTTGGCGATGAATTGGGTAGAAATGGACCCCTCCCGAAATACGGGCTTTGGTTTCTTTTTGACGGTCGGCATATTTTAATACTGCACTTCGGTACCAAGATTTATTTCCTCTAATACTTCGCTGATATGCAGGCACTTACTAAGATCACCTGAATAAATAATTGACTTGCCTCTGCTGTGAACTTCCCAGGTTAGCATTTCAGCCCTSGCCGAACGATAACCYGTGGCCRTCATGATCTGTTCAATCACCTCCTCAAAGGTATGCCATTCATCGTCATAAAGCACGATTTGCGCGGGAATATCTGCGGTAGACCGGGTTTGGTCCTTTGCTTTGGGCTTGTCAGTAGTATCGCTCATTTGAAATCCTCTATGCACTAAACTCTAAACTCTAAATTCTAAATCATTTCATCCTCCSGCAAAGGGAGGAAGTAGTGCTACTTCATCTCCGTCTTGCAATTCAACTGTCCCTTTATAAATCTCTTGATTCACGGAAATATTGTATTGCATTCCYTTAATAGACGGGAAATCTGCTTCAAGTTGCCTCAAAAGATCAGCTGTATTCTGAATTTCTTCMAGTTTCACTWTWGATGTGCCGGCTTTTTCGGCYASCATKCCGAATAATAGAACCTTTATTTTCATTGGTCCRGTGTTGYAAGTGTTTTGAGTTCCTTCATACTATTGACATTGCTAAATAAATATGGAGAATAATGYGGGGAATCCYGGTCCAGGTCAATGAATTTYGYWYCASYCTTTYGGATGAGGCSGTGCARACTCAGRTCYGAGGATTCAGCAGCCCGTTTTAATMCRGGCARACAGCTGCAATTATAAACAGCACATAGTGGTTCTATCTTACCATTGTACCTGGGAACCACGATTTGGTCAATTTCGCCTGYTTGATCTAGAAGATAYTTGAGAAATGCCAAAGTCATTAACGGCATATCACAAGGGAGYACRAGGTTYTGGATRGCATTGGAGTGAGTTAGGCCBGCATGGATTCCACCRATTGGGCCCTTTTCTTTCARMAKGTCACCAAAAACRGGRTAACCRAATTGYTCRTASCCYTCATTATTGGCGATGATCATGATATTGTCCGTTATCCYRGAYGCYGTTGTCAGTACATGTTCAATCAACGGTTTTCCCTTGAAAGRSACCAGCCCTTTCTCCMTGCCCATTCTRCTRCTGAAACCTCCTGAKAGTACRATAATTGCCARCGACTCCATGRCTATTGAGGTATGATATGATATTCGACAAGCTCACCMGCATGATAGTCTTTCCCCTCTGGMGGCAAAACTACAAGGCCTTCAGCYRCTGCCATCGATCCAAGCATATGAGAACCCTGTACATTYAGCAATAATGCCTGTCCMTTCTGTATCACTGCYGCCAGAAAATGTGTACGCTTGTCGTCTTTCTTTTTGAAATTCGYTGCCAGCGGTAACTGGAGMGCAGAAAGGGTAGGGTTTAAAGATCCCATTGACTTTAGGATGTAACTGTGTACATATTCATAGAAGCAGATCAGCACSGCRCGGGGGTTGCCAGGCAGTCCAAARGCGGYGRCCTCTTCCTTTTTAGARAAGAGYAGGGGCTTTCCCGGTTTCTGATTGATCTTGTGGAAGATGGTTTCAAATCCATTGGCTTCCAGTGCCGGTACTGTGAAGTCGTAATCTCCMACAGATACACCTCCGGTAATAAGCAAGAGGTTGCTTTCCTTTTCTCTTACCGAAATAAGATCCGTTAGGGTATCCAGTTGATCAGTGCATGTTTCATAGACCGCTTCAATTCCCAAATGGTGCAGACATGCGACCAGCATTTGCCCATTGGATTCATAGATCTTGCCCTCATTCAGGTCGGATTTGCTTTCTGCAAACTCATTTCCCGTGCAGATTATGTGAATGCTGGGCTTTTTGGAGACTGACACTTCAGTTACACCAAGCGAGGCCAGGAATCCGATTCCGGCGCTGTTCAAAAGACTGCCTTTTGCCAGTGCCACCTCTCCCTTATTTAGCTGTTCCCCTTCAAGACGAACATTGGCGGCAGTTTTTAGCGCAGTATTCGTAAAAGTTATTTGATCTCCATCAGCTGATGTTTGCTCCTGCATAATGACCGTATCACAGGAGGATGGAAGCCTGGCACCCGTGAATATGCGTGCACATTCTCCGACTCCAACCTCAATTTTCGAATCCCCTCCAGCCTGAATCTCTCCACATTGTTTTAAGGTAAATCCTTGTGCCAGGCTAATATGGTTAAAGCAATACCCATCCATCGCGGACTGGTCAAAACCAGGGTGGGAGATGGGGGAGACGACATCAGATGCGAGCACCMGGTTTGCCGCTGCAATTAAGTTCACATCCTCTGATGAGAGCAGCCTTGCGTGCTTCAATACCAATGCTCTTGCTTCCTCTCTTGAAATCATGGCGAAAAGGTAGTGAAATCTTAGGGATGGAAACCAATTTGAGGTAGTTACGTATGCCAGGCAATCTCAATTACGGAGGAAGGTGAATTTATTCATAATATAAAACCTACAGCTGATATGAAAACATACATTCTACTATCAATTCTTGGCATTTTCTTTTTCACGAGTGCGAACGCTCAATACGAGGCGGGCGATATAGACTTCAGTCTGGGCGGYGGGATCGGACTTTAWGGTGCAAAAAGCAATGTTCCTGCGGATAGTTCAACNGGGTATTGCAGCGGCCAATAACTTATGGAATCTTACGGGCAATTATGCGATCATCCCAGAACTGTCCATTGGGTATATCTTTGAGCGGAATGGGTTTCTCGGTGGCAATGACAGCGCCGGAAATGATACTTATGGAAATTCAAACAATTTTAAATTAAATGTAATATTCAGAATGGTAAACGGAGAAAAGAACGCGCTTTCTCTTCAATCCATGGTCGGAATGTCGGTACTCAAGTTTGGGGATAACGCTACGCGTGATGAAGTGAAAAGTACAGGTATGACCTATGAATTTGGACTTACATACCAGCATTTATTTGGAGAGCACTTTGGGTATTATTTGAATGGTGCTTATGCCTCCTACCGTTATTCTAAAATTACGAACCAGGATGGAGATGTTTGGAGAACCGATGATGACTCCAAGGACATTGTCCTGACACTCTCTGGAGGTACATTGAGAGTTGGTTTGGTTTACCGATTGTAAATAAAAGATATTCCTGCCAATCAGAATATGCATCACATTATGAGGTGTCTGCTCTTAATTACGATGGTGCTGGTGGTTTCCACCGTTCGCGGCCAGGAACCATCACCAGTGGATACAACGGAAAAGAGTAATTGGTGTCTGTCTGGAGGGATTCTTCATGGAGGAGGGGCGCTGCTCGGTGCAGAACTTGAGTATCTGCTATTTGGAGAGCGAGTGGGCTTGCAAGCCGGAGCTGGGCTATACGCATATGGAATGGCCATGAACATTCACTTAAAGCCAACACTGAACAGTTCTTATGTTTCGTTTGTTTACTGGCACCAGGGAATTGGCGAGAGGTATGTGCAGAGTTTAATTGGCATTACCTATATGCATCGGGCTCCCAGTGGCCTATGTCTTCAAATTGGAGTAGGGGAAGTGACCGATACCGGACCCAATTACGCGGTGATGGACAAGTATTTTAAAAATGGAGCTCCGGATGTGATGTTGCTCTTTAGTGTAGGTGTATACAATCTGTTTTAAGGATGAAGCTGGCAACAGTTGCGCAGGTCATGCAGTTAAAGGTTCTGTAGGGTTGGTCTCTTTAAGCCGCTATGCTTATTACACMAAGCAACGATGCTGTTRTTTTTGCTATTAGCTGCGTAAAACTTGGATCTGGTCCGCGGTTTTTTGGATTACTGTTCCAACTTTATCCTTGTTGCAATTCCACCTAGCTCGTCGATCAATTCCTTCCTATTGCTGGACATTGCAATATGGACGATAAGACCATTTTTAATATTRTCACTCGGTATTTGTTGTTCCTTCAGATAGAGGTTCTTCTCTTTATTTGCGAAATACAAACATTTAACCTCTTTCCCCAGGAAATCGAGTGTCTGCATTTCTGTTGCGGACTCAAAACCGTATTCTTTGTGGAACATGGAAGGATGACTACCGACATAGATCGTCAAACTAACCCAGCTTGTGTCCTCATAGTCGCGATACTTTATAAATTTGAAAACCTGAAAGTCATATTTCTGATCCACCGCTATCGAATAATTTTCAGGAACCTCAAAGACGAAGGACTTCTTCGTCCCAAAGATCTTCAGCTTCTCCGTTCGTGCTTCTCTCAGATTTTTACGTTTACCAGGTGAGAGGGTTGTAAAGATTCTTTCTACGAGGGAGATGTATTCATTTCTCAACGAATATGCTGCTGGATTTATATAGGCATCCACTCTGAAGATGGAGCCATCTTTTGTTTTGACCAAAAGACTACTTACGAAGATGGCATTAAGCGTGGAGTCAAAATCACCAGGCACCGATAGATAGGAAAAAAGAGATGTCTCTTTAGATAATACTTTTCCTGTAATGCCCTGTTCTTCTCCATTGTCTTCAGCCAGGATCTGTTCAAGGAAATTGTCTCCGCTAAACCTGTATAACTCCTGGGCAAAGAACACCAGTCTTTTTGGGCCAACGTCAAAAAGGACTCTTGTTTCTTTATTTATGTTGTGATCCGCTGACATGATTCCAACTGGACGCGCCATGTTTTTGGCAGAATCAGGAAAGTTGAAATACGCTCTGTCATTTAATATTGACAGCTTATTGCTCAGCTCCAGCGATTTAAGTTCCTGAGCACAGGATGAGATGACCAATAGAAAAAATATTGCTCCGGGGATACATACTCTATTTATCATTCTTGTTTTCACCAATGGTCAATCAGGTCTTTTGTTACAAGATAGGAAATCTATCTGTTTGGATAATAGTTGTTGGTTCCTTATTCCTTTTCACCTGATACTTCTCACTTTTCTTAATACTTGCCACGCAGTTGTATCATTATCATTTTGTCAATCTGGACTTGATCTTATTCTCGAGGAATACGTGCACAGAGATGATAAGTGCGGCAACACAGTAATAATCAGCAGCTTATATCATGGAACGCCACCGGTCACAGTATCTATATACCAATCAACCTGGACCACCCCGGACCAGAAGAATATATCAARAAAAAAGCACGAKGTACCAGGCTGCTTCCTCTCGAAAGCAAAACCTGACGAGGGCAGCAATCAATCACCAGGCATCAGCCAAGCGGTTTTCTTGACATAATCCCTGGACCGTGGAACTTATTGTACGCAGACTCAGTTTTGAGCCGTCTCTTTTGTCTTTGCAGATTTTCCTTTCTCCAGTTTTTCAACCGCAGCTGTCAATGCCTTGTTCTCCGATTCAAGCTTTTTGACCAACTCATCATGGATATGCAGCTCTTTGTTGAGGTTMGCGAYCTGCTCYGTCAATTCAGCGRCTTCACTCTTGCAACCCGTCAGCTCCAGRGTTARCTCACCATTCTTATTGTTGAGCTTTGTAATGGTGTCTTCATKCTGCTTTAGGGTTTCCTTTAGGGAAACAATTTCCCCCAGGGATTTTGTAACCGAGTCGGTCAAAKSTTGTATRATATCTGTTTTTGGACTCATGGTGTGGTGTTTTAGTTATTGATGACGAGGGTRTCYCCCACTTCAATATGATTTGGGTTAYTGACTTCATTSTGGCCAGCAATATGATGGTGYTTAAAACCGTGGCCATGATAGAGTTGGGAGATACTCCAAAGTGATTCTCCATCTTTAACAATATGTAGCGTGTGCGTTCCATCAGCATCGGTCTCTTGCACGTCATCCAGCGAACTCTCAATCGTGGTTTGYAGCTCYGTGAGCTTGCYGTTGAGTGAGGTGATCTCTGCATCTTTGCTTGCCAGGRCCTTYTTGAGCGCCTCGATTTCCGTCGYACCTGTATTATCCGGCACCTCTACTTCATCCGCGGTCACTGCAGCRCTTGCATTACCCTGTGTATAGGTATACGCCCATCCGCAYAASGTGATAACAGCTACCGCTGCAAACATCATCATGGATTTTTTCAGACTTGATCTTTGGTTCGACACTTCATTTAGCAATATAAATGAGGTCAGGTCGGATTTGCACTCCAGGCATTGRGAGTCATGTTCTCCKACCTTTTCGCTTTTACAAATAGGGCAATTCATCAAATGGTGGTGTTTATTGGTTYCCCTAAATATAGAGATAATACTTTGAAGWGCAATAGGTTAGMYGTRTTTTTTTGCCCTRTYGCTTNTTTTTCATAAACACCTGACATAACCYACTCTTCTTTCTTGCYTCACRAAATTCCATTTGCCCGYATCCCTCTCRTAGTACTTTCTGAATTTGAAGAGGTGATCTACAAGTTCATAGGGCACTCCTTTGTCAARGTATATTATTACAAGAATACAGGAGCAGGTCTYATCTGAATAAATCGTGCGTTTTGATACCATGGTACCGGTCAGCACTTCTTTATACGTGTCWATTCCGTATCTAAAYGCGTTCTTCTTAAATGTGTTCCTCATTTTAAAGCCATATGTTTTTTCGGACCATTGGCTTTCATCAATTTTATAYGGTTCACCTTTCTTYTGTGCCRTTGTRAGCTGGCTTATGAAAAGTAACACGAAAATTAAAAATCTGGTCATTGAGTTTTTATTTTCAAAGGTATCTTATAATTACGCCTACCTCGCGTTAGTKGYCAKSCAGTGAMTTTGTTTTCGGGGGTMTRGGAGGCTTCTTTTGGAGGTTATAATAAAACTCTTTTGAAGTTAGAATACCCTTTTTAGTCTCCTGGTTGATTCKGGTCAGCTGGTGCTCCTGATCRTATTCGTAAAAAGTGGCGTAGTTGTTTTCGTCCAATTGAGCCATCAAAAGCAGCGTGCTGGGGTTATAGACGCTCGTTGCCATGGTGGCGTTGAACGGGTGGATCCBAATGTCATCTAAAAGCACACTATCAGCAGATAAACTGTTGAAATCCAATTCCAGTYGATTTCTGTTGGGTGGAACTTTAAAYTTTGCTTCCAGCTTTTGCCACCCGTCGATTATATGACCAGATGYGACCGCCATACTGSYTGCGTTATTGCCAAAATTCAGTGTTACCTTSAAATCATAGCTCAAAGTGCCAGGCCCCGCYGYRGGATCYTTTAACCACATAGAAAGKATGTACTCYCGYTGYGGATRGAGAGCAAAATGGTCGGCACAGGAATCTTGATGAACAATTGGGAATCTGAAAACCGGACCATTATTGCAATGGACGATATAGGACGACAGGCCGGTGTGCCCATCATCTGCCAGGTGCTTTGATCTGCAAACCGGTGGCAATGCCGGTGTGTCAATTAGAGGGGTATCCGGAGTACCCAGGTCAATCGGCCCCCAGTCAAAAGTTACGTTAGGTGCAATTCCACCGCTGTTTAGGCAATCACTTATTTCGAAATCCAGTAAATATGATCGGACGATGGGTTTGCATTCCCCATTGTCCWTGAAGTATCCGTAATCCTCCATATTGTCATTAAACATTTCGATGTACTCGGAGTTTTGAGAAGCGGCCACCACTTTCGTTTGATTATAACCCAGCAAAGCAGCAGAATAAATGTTCAGTGCATTTTTGTTTTCCACTTCCTTTTGCCCAAAGGTGGTAAGGCTGATCTTGTTAGACCGAATCCAACTCGAATTATTGCTCCGTGTCCAACTCCCGTTAATATTCCGCCAATAGGGAGTGAAGCCTGTATACAGGCCATCAAATTGTGAATTGCTGGAATTAATTGCATTGGGATCGAAATAAGAACGATCGGAGTTGTAGACAAAATTCTCATCCGGCTTCCATACTCCTTTTAGGCCCCAAGCAAAGGGATTCTTTACAGTCCAGGTGGTTGCACACTTCATGCGGGTAATACAGCCGTTTGCTTCGCAGATGGCRGCTACCACAGCTCTGCATGATTTAGTGGTRCTGTCTGAATAGGTTTTTACCGATGCACTGATTGTGCTGTCATTTAATGAAAGGGAACTGCCCCTTACCGGGTTMGACAAACTCATGGTGGTAGMGGCTATGGCGGYCAATAAGTTCTTTTTTCCTGAATCGACAATGTAATAAGYATAAAGACCGCTGGGAATRTTTGMCCCATCTCCTGTGAGTACCGTTGCCTCWGTATTGGTYAAATCTGTTATCCAAACTATKGTRCCTTGATTAAAGKTCRTAGTGTTTTGTAGAYYAGGAYTTAGCYRGAYGATYAGTTTGTCACCTAAATTGAATTTGGAACCAGTAGGAATATTGAAGCTGCCGTTYGCTAMAGCAATTCTTCCTGAGGCTCCTTGATTATCCGTAGATAAGCCCATTTTTTTGAAGTGCCAATATGCAGGGCTTGATGTGGTGTATTCCCAATCTTTGAACTCGTTACTTGCACGGACCACGATAGGACTTCCGGTTTTKKGATCGAATGCCATATTTTCGGAAGTATTGCTTCCGCCCATATCGATACTGGTGAGTGACTTCAATTGTGCGTAATCATGAACAATCTTAGTAGCAGTAACGGATGTGAAATGATGTGCTAAGACACCGACTTTAACGTAGCTTGAAGGAACGATAATTGGTRCMAGGGGCTGATTGAAATCGATTTGAGCTTCGACTACCAGGCTTCCKCCTTCGGAACTYTGTTTTTTTGAATGGATGGAGACATCGATTTCTCTCCCCAGRCGCCTTTCTRTAACCAGTCCCTGGGCATCCACAATCGTCACTCGCTCTCCCAATCCGTAATAAGWATATACCATGCCGTTTACGGGGTTTAAACTRTCTGCTTCGGAATAATTAAAAACACTTATAGGCTTTCCGTGCATRTTGTTTGTGTGGGCKCTAWAKCCCTGGCTTACRGAAATCATGCTAATATCAGCAGTTGTCATGAGKGAAATCTKGTCGGCATSACTKGGATCCAGCATATTTCGATCCATCWTTGTTGATTTGATCTTRACGGGGTAATCCTTAACAGTATAGAATTTGCTTACTTTTTTACCCGTTGCATGTGCGACAACTTTGTCCCGTTTTATATTGGCTACTGTCACAACCGAATATCCAATATTTGGAGCGGGGTAAGCAAGCYCCACCAAAGGAGTTTCAATGTATGTCTGSGAATTGTARAACATTGMCTGTTTGTATTTRTAGAATATAGGCTCATGTAAACTGTTTTCATCGCCTCCAATAGCTGGTTCATTTGTAGCTGCGCCACTGCTGATGACCTGTCCTGCTTTGTTTTTTGCATCGTAAGAGTAAGTTGTTCCATAGAATGCATCATTTCCTGACTGGGTCATTTCYTTCCAGTGGTCTCTGGTAATTATCGATCTCACGCGATGACCTCCTCCAAACCTCATTTGMGATGGYTCATATAACCTGAKCCATGATTTTTGCAGATCTATCCATTTGCAAAAACCAAGGCCGAGYAAGGTGGCATCTATACYYATTGCCATAGAAGCAAAGTCGAYAACAACRCCYARRATGGCYCTGGCRGCATCAACCTTATCGCCAGAAAAATCAATATTATTTAATGAGAATATTTTATCAGGTAAGCTATTCTTAGCCAATTGAAGTGCGAACCATGAGATGGGATTAATATCAAGCAAACCGGCGTTTTGCAGGTCTCCGGACTTCATGTGCTCAAGACTTATCCAGCCGTAATTAGGGGCGTTTGGACATATTCCGCTTGATAATATTCTTGCRTATCCACTGACAAACTCAAAGTCCCCATCCCCGGTTATATCTACATTCGTTTTGAAATACAAATACTKCAGATCACCAATATAGCTTTGTTTAAACTCGTCRTCTGACCCTAAGATTTYATCAAGTTCAATATAAAGATGGAGSGGTRAGCCGRTTAKMGRARCCARKTTYGTGCYTGAACTGTAAYTRGGTGAYAAACCCAGGCCCGCMAGATTAAACATGCGCCCAGCTCTCTTATCCTGAACATGKGCATACGTATCCGATTCATAGTCKATCTCAATGGAACCTCCSGAGGGTAAATTAATCACCGATAGATTCCAGGCRCTTGCGTAGAGRTTTTGCTGGACAGAATTCTGTYCAACATATGGGTATTCAATATTGTTGGGATTGTTTGATACGGGTTTGTAGTTTCCCCAACGATCGACGGCWAGTCTATGATAWGCGGGGTTGACACTGCTRTATTCGAAATCATATGGGTTGAGCATCCCYCGATTAGAGGTGCCCYTCTTTATTAAAATGCGCTTCAGGGTTAGTTTTCCTTTATTTGCGTTGATGTCGATATTGCGCACGATCTCTGTGGCGCCATTATTGTTGTTTGTATTGGGRCAAAGTGAATAATCGTATTCAAAGTAAATCACTTTCAGTGGCTCTGCGTTTTCCCCTTTTCTGGTAAATTCATACCTGGTGTAGAGTTCAATTGAAGATAATTTCATTAGAGGTTTGCTGAAATCCATACTGCCTGTTTCATCTTGGCTGCCAAATCCATCTTTTCTAGGCGTTAATTTAAAAACGGCGATATAGTTTTTGCTTTCAATTGAGTGGGGGTACCAAATTTCCTTCCTCCCATATATATAGTTACCAATATCGTCATTGGTCGTACTGGTTAGCCGGGGTTCGTATGCAGCATAATAACTCCCTGAAGACTTGCTTGGGGTTCTCCATCCAAAAGAACCATATAACAACGAGTAGTTGTACTTGATAAAGGATCCCGCATCATCTGGTGTAGGACCATCGTCACCATAGTCAACATAATCATTTGAGAGAACCGAAGTCAATAAATGAGTTGTGGTGTATGGAGGAATCTGCTTACTTGTRTAAAAGTTGTCTTTTCCTTTCTTATTGATGGTGCTGGCATCCTGRTAGGAATAATTAACGAGTTGCTCTGATGTCACAATATTTCCTTCGACATTAAATGATGCCTCTTTGTAATAGGTATTGTACACCGGRATTCCATAGACATATCTGGATCCTCCTWCATTCGTTATTTCATAGGARGAGATATGATGTTCTTTGCGATAGGAACCTACACGTTGGATATTGGAATAAGGAAGGGTTTTTCCGGAATTTGAAACYGCGTCAAAARTRTARTTCCTTATTTTTTTATCCAACCCCACTTTACTCATTAAATCCCCCCTSACATATTTTATATGCGTACYTCGGTTTTTWCGCTTATCCGCCCTTACATCTATATTTATGAGCTTGTTACCCTCTGTAGATTTCCATTTAGACTCTACCTGCGCAAAGTATCCATAGTTTCTCAGCGGGAGGTRCGASRTTTTCTCCATATTAAATAGGTTGTGCAGGTCTGCTTGTTCCTGACTCATTTCCCCATTTACAGATAAATAACTTGATTCGAGCAGGGGCAGAGACGTAGAGCTAGACTGAAATTTCAGCATGTTGTTGAGCAGGCTATTACCAAGGTTCCAACGTCCTGAGCTCGATTCACTATARTGGCCTCCTAAATTGGCTCCAAACTGTACTCCGGTACCAATACCTACCTCAATGCCTAAATTTTTCCCTTCCGATTGGGAATAAACCTTAGGTTCGGATACAATACCTATGTCAGATCTGTGCAGACGAAACGAACCACCTATACCAGTACCCGTATAAGAAAAGTTGTCATAGGTCAATTGTGAAGCTGGTAAAAACGGCTGAGTTGCTCGAAACGGATCATTATTCATAACGGTGRAGTCAGCTAATCCAGTACCACCTTCGTATTTATCCAAATGCAGATAGCCAAAGGCCGGATGYACCTTTGTTGGTTGCCGGATTTTTTGCTCGGTATAGTAGCCCTCATAAGTAGCTTGAGCAAAAATTGAGGGCAATACCTCAGTGCCAGATTTGAACTTGAAGGTCATGCTYRAATTTGTAAARGCATCAGTTGTTGAGGGAATTTGAATATSTGTTGTGCCTGATATATTCGYAAACTTATGTTGACCYAATTCTCGCAATGCATTCTGGCCATTCAGCCTCAGCCCTTGCCTTGAGTTTAATCCTCCACTAAAATCAGATAAGAACTCACTTCTTTTGAAATTGATGTGGTCAAATGAGTGGGTAATACCGGACTGGGAATTGTAAGACAAATGGAGAGGCTTGCCCCATTTCGGGACTGTAAGTGTTTTTGATACCTCAAATCCCAGACCCTGATAAGAATTATAATACAATCCTAGCTTACCTGGGATCAGGTCTGCGTTAGATGATATGCCAACAAATTCCATGTTTGGCTTAAAGGATATTCCTACCGTTYGATTCGGTTTGATATTCTTCTGTTTGACGATYAYATCGCTTCCATTAAAGTCATCCGGTATGCCTCGCAATYGCCTGTTAATTGAACCGAGGTTTAARCTCCACCCCAATCCTACCCASGAAGCGTCCTGCTCCATSGTAATCCCGGCGTTATAGCCAATTGTTACTGGAAATCCTTCCATCTCCATAAGTGGAATGCTGTATGAGAAATCMCCRGTGAACATATCCACCATRTCGTCTGTGGCAYCGTTATAAGTTGAGAARTCTGTCGGTGAAGGCCCGGACGGCAATGCCRTTGAMACGGTAGGATAAAACAGCTGTGTYAGTATAGAAAAYARAGAGATGAATACRGATGGCAATAAAACGGACTTTCGCCGGAGGATGTRAAGCATGACTTGAAGCGGTGATCAATGGCGGCGCAAAACTAGCTGAATTAGAGGAGTTTAAAGAATGTMGACGCTCTTTTGTTCTCAGCYTTGCATTGCCWGATTCAGAATACGATTCAAATTATGAAACGTGTTCGCTGACGGTGTAGCYTTACCAGGACAATGTCGGATTCATCGAYGGKTTTYTGTTAAATWGCATTGATYWGAACTAGCYGATATTSATGGRCAATAACTATCGATATCYTKCCGCTCAAATATTGTCTRTTGCAGTTGTSCTGGCRATATCTCCGCCCTCACAATTTTCATATCTTTAAGCCATTAGAATTTCCGTATTGTTGCCTATGGCAAAGAAGAATAACACAGCAAGYAGGGGATTGCCGGGGAGTGGACAGGATTATATGGACCTTTTTGAGAGCATTCGGGATGGSGTCTATATCTCAGACAATGAAGGYAACCTTCTTTCAGCCAACGAATCACTGAGCAATATGTTCGGYTACAGTCGCGAAGAGCTGCTCGCRCTCAATGCGACCAGGCTATACAAGAATTCCAAAGACAGAAGTCTCTTCAAAAAGAAGATGCAGTTAAAGGGTTTYGTAGTTGATTATGAGCTTCAGCTGCAACGCAAGGATGGCWCWGATTTTATTGGCCTGTTAAACTCCACTGAAAGGAGATCAAAGGATGGMGAAATCGTGGGCTACCAGGGGATCATTCGCGATATCTCSATCCAAAAATTTATGGAGGATGCKATAGAGGATACTGARAAGCGTTTTCAGGTGCTCTTTGATGAATCGCCGGATGCTATTTTGGTGCAAAATGAAAAGGGAAAAGTGTTGGATGCCAAYCCAGCTGCATTTGAGCTTTTCGGACTGAGTTGGGAGGAGATCATTGATAAGAGCTTCCTGATGCTTTTCCCRAGGAGGCATCAAGAAAWAGCAGCAGAGGATTTYGAAAAATTTCTMTCMGGTGAGAYAASCTATTTGGAAACGACTTTTCAACATAAATCWGGCAAGTCCATTCCCGTGGAGATTCGMGTAAGCCTAATCAATTATGGAGGTRTTYCAGGGGTGCTTCAGCATATCACAGATGTTTCAAAAAGRAAGTTGGCGGAAAAACGTCTGGATAAGGAAAGACAAAGTGGTTTGAAGGCWGTGGTTGATGCCCAGGAGGAMGAGCGACGGCGTATCTCCTCTGARCTSCATGATGGCCTTGGCCAGATAYTGACCTCYATCAGGTTTAGGATGGATACCGCACTAAGGGGCAARGGAATTCAGCATAAAATGAAACAGGTGGAACARGTGAAGRRGAGCATTGATGAAATGATTACYGAAGTGAGGGCGATGTCCAACAAACTCATGCCTGCATTATTGMGKGACCTYGGTCTKATAGCAGCGATCAACAAGTTTGTTCAACAATCTCAGGAAGTGACAAGAACCAAGCTRCAGTTTCATAATTATGGCATGGAYGGCCGCTTGAGTGAGGAGGCCGAAATTGGCATTTATAGGATTGTTCAGGAGGCGGTGAACAACTGTCTGAAGTATGCAAAAGCCTCAGAGATCAATGTAGCTTTGGTCAAAGATGGTTCAGTTGTGAGACTGATGATTGAAGATGATGGCGTGGGCTTTAATCCAAAAACCATATTTTCGGGGATGAGAAAGAAGCAGGGGCATGGCAATGGCTTAGGCAATATGAAGAACAGGTCGGAGATTTTAGGAGGTGAAATCCTGATAGAATCTGCCAGGAGTAGGGGTACCACTATAACGGTTGATTTTCCAATCAAAAAGGTGCAGAAATGAAGGTGATAAAGACATTTGTCGCAGATGATCATGCCATGATAAGGGATGGAGTGCGGTATCTGATACARGATGAAGTTGAYATTGAACTAATCGGWGAGGCTGTTGATGGGGWAGAGGCAYTGGAAATGATCGGCMGSTTAAAGCCACATGTGGCGATARTTGACATCAAYATGCCSAATATGAATGGCCTTGARCTRATAGCRCGRTTGAGAGAAGATCATCCAGAGGTAAAGACGATGGTTTTCTCTATMCATGAYGAAGAGGAATACATGGTTAAGAGCATAAAGTTCGGGGCTTCTGGTTATATGCTGAAAGATGCCGAACGGGAAGAGTTCCTTGAGGGTATAAGAACTATAGCCGGTGGTGGCAAGTTCTTCGGAAAAAACACCGAAAAANNTACTCTTGAAAAGTTATATATCTAAGTTAGAGGCTCCTCWGGYAGAAGKRGCAAAGAAGTCYAATAKATTGACYAAGAGAGAAAAGGAGATCCTTTCCCTGGTCGCACAAGGACTTCAAAGTAAGGGGATAGGCAAGAGGCTCTTTATTTCGGCCAGAACAGTTGATAATCATCGGGGAAACATCATGCATAAGCTTGAAATACACACAACTGCAGAACTGGTGAGTTTCGCGATTAAGAATGATATTATCTAAGTAATCCCTTTTGGGTTTTTCAGGTCATTTTTTCTCTGGSGCGAGAAAATCWTACAAABATATTGACGTAGGTAATATTACTTACYCTTTTTTYAGACAAAAACAGGTTCGCAAATGVGCYGTGTAATTTGCTGTTTRCAGTCCTTGTGCCACTTCGGTCAATATTCTCACTTTATTTTAATGCYTCCTTCATCGTGTAATAGGTCTGATTCATCGATAATTAAHVCAGGTTAGGAGGTGTATTGAGCGAATGGATATGACAAGYGMRGGBATAGCTCTTTGAACTCGTAATRAAAATATAGAMYRBCYNGATTTCAACCGCCRGKTGATTGTGACTGTTGTAATCRGAAAATATGCCGTTGTAAAATTGAGTAGTTCTACCTAGAACAATTGAGTGGCTACCGGAGAACTTGTRGAGACAATACTCGTTAAATTGCGTGTGTATTTTAAAGAGAAACTGTATAAAACTGTGAAGAATAGCAAATATCCTATCTGGAAGAAGGCACTAGGTCTGGTTGCTTTGCTGTTCTTCACAGTTTCTCTTTCCGCCCAAACTACCTACTACTCGCGTCAGGATGGCGACTGGGATGTCGCAGCTACATGGTCAACAATAGCTTGCGGTGATGCAATTGCAGCGGGAACRCCWGGTGCAGGAGATGATATTGTTATTTGTGCAGGGGACACAGTGACAATGGTAGTCAATACCACCTTGCGTCATCTTACGATCAACTCAAATGGTACATTGAACCAAGATGGCAACCGGTCGACCATAACTGGAAACTACGTCAATAATGGAACGCATGATGGAGGCGATGACAGGGTTCAATTGACAGGTGTCGGTACGACTCTTGACGGTACTGGTATTGTAATCAATCCCAATCCATTTCGGCTGGAAGTGGGAGACAAAACAATTCTGGCAACTGCTAATCTGACGATAAACAATTCAGCTGGAAACAATCGGGGCCATGTGCGGGATAATATTACCGTGACCAACAACGGTTCTATTACTTATACACGGGATATACAGAGTTTTGGTGGTTCTGAAACCTGGATCAACGCCGCCAACTCAACGCTGAGAATCGGGGAGGACTTTTTTCCCAATGGCGGTACGCTAGACGCTACAGCGCCAGGTAATACAGTGGAATACAACGGCGGCGCTGGTGCTCAAACCTTGTACGACCCCTCTGGCTTCACTTATTGGCATCTGACGATTTATGGTGGTGGAACCAAAAYGCCGGATGGAGGAGGTAATCTCGACATTAACGGAAATCTTACCATCAGCAGTGCATTTGATATCGATGCGGCGGGAATAGACATCACTGTAGCAGGCAATTGGAGCAACACAGGCACTTTTATAGAGGGCACACGTAAGGTTACCCTTGACGGGAGCGGGTCGCAATCGCTCAGTGCTACTGGTGGAGAGACATTTTATGATCTGGAGATTGTCAAAGGGACAGGAACCTTAACCTGTAATGATAATGTTACGGTATCCACCACAGCTGGGGGTACGCTTACCATGACTTCGGGTAATATCGATATGAAAACCAATGTATTGACGCTTGGCACCGCTGCAACTAACCTGGGCACTCTCACAAGAGTCAGTGGTACCATTATTGGTAAATTTGAACGTTGGATCAATACGACGGYTAGCCCTGGACCGCCGGTCCTTTATCCCGTGGGCACAGCAAGTGATTACCGGCCTGCAAATGTCACTTTTAATAGCTTGCCCACCAATGGATCCCTCATCGGGGAATTTGYAGATTCAGACCCAAGGGACTATGGGAACCCTTGGTCTGATGGCCCGGAAACTGCCCGCAATACTTTCAGCGAGGGCTACTGGATACTCACGGTCAACAATGGTCTCACCAGTGCTGATTACAATGTGGAACTCACCGGTACAAACTTTACGAGCTTCTCKCCATTTGTGGCTGAAACRCGGGTGCTGGTAAGACAGAATGAAACATTTGAYTGGGRTATAGATGGCAATCAGGTAGCGGCTGATGTCYCTACAAAAACTGGRAAACGCAATAATATAACCACKCTGACTGCGCACCTTTGYTTAGCTGATACAACCAATTGCACACTACCTGCCACATCTGTCATTACTGGGGCCGACTCTGTATGTGCTGTAGCGGCTGGTGAAACTTACAGCGTAACACTTACTTCCGGAAACACTTATGCCTGGACAGTGAGTGGCGGAACCTTCTCATTCCCTGCGCCTTGCATCGGATTAACAAGCTGCAGTGGGGTGGATTACAACAGTGTTGATGTCACCTGGGATGGTGTTGCAGGTGCTGGTACAGTCCGGATAACAGAAACAGATGCCTGCGGTAGCGGTGCAGAGGTTATCAAAAATGTGAACAAACATGCCTTGCCTACCTCTGCAATTACCGGCAATTCATCCGTAGCGGAAAACTCCACCGGAGAGGCCTACTCMGTAATCAACAACCCYGGCTACACCTATACMTGGACCATCACCGGGGGCACTCAAGCCACTGGGGGAACTACCAACAGTATTACTGTAAACTGGGGTACTTCTGGTACTGGTGAAGTGGAGGTCGTAGCAAATGCCGGAGGGTGTGGCTCTGCAGCGGCAAACAGCATAGCGATAACCATAACAGATGTTGTAATTAGCGTCCAGGATGGCAACTGGAATGTGCCTTCTACCTGGGATTGCAATTGCAACCCTCCTGATGGGGCCAATGCTATTATCAGTAGCGGGGATACGGTTACACTGACWGYKAATGARACGATTAACAATCTTACCYTGMRGGSCAATTCAAGGCTGAATAACAGTGGCAATCGCATGATCATTACGGGCAACTACAAAAACGATGGAGTGCATGATGGAGGCGATGATAGGGTTGCACTTACGGGTACTGCAACCACCATTGATGGAACAGGTATCATCTATAATGCTAATCAATTCCGGCTGGAAATTGGCAATAAGACGATCCTTTCAACAGCTAATTTAACGATTAATACCAATGGGAACCATGTTGAAATTCGAAATGGAATAACAGTAATTAATAATGGTGCTTTTATCGTGTCTGGAGGGGATTTGAGAGATAACAATGCGGGGACAGTGTGGACAAATGCAATCAATTCCACCCTTAAAGTTACCGGGCGTTGCCTGGATTTCAATGGGGCCGTACTGAACGCATCGGCCAGTGGCAATTKGGTAGAGTACAACGGAACTGCAAATCAAAATATCAAAGAACCCTCGGGGAGCACATACTGGCATCTTACCCTCGGTGGAGGTGGAACAAAATTTCTTCAGAATGCCAATCATGATATCAACGGAAATATAAT
>NVRW01000087.1 GCA_002400975.1 Flavobacteriales bacterium
ATCAGTAGAAGCATCGGTGAATACGGCATCGAGTCCCACACTGCTGGCTGTAAATCCRGCAATAGTYGGAGTACAAGGAGGTCCTCCGGCTGCGTTTACAGTAACCAGCATACAAGTGGTATCAGCGCTACAAGGATTGGTTGTCACCAAACAAACGTTGTATGCACCGGCTGCAGCATAGGTGTACACCGGRTTTTGTGAAGTGGAAGTTCCACCATCMCCAAARTCCCATGACCAGCTRTCAGCATCTGTAGACATATCATCAAAYACCACRRTTAAGYTCGAGACAATGGTATCAAATGCAGCTATWGTATTCACACATCCTCCAAGGGTTACKGTSACATTGGTACAGAAAGTATCTGCACCACAGGCATTAAAAGCGGTGAGGCATACACTATAGGTTCCRGTGCTGTTATAMGTGTGAACAGGATTGGCCACAGAGGCYTGGAATCCATCMCCAAAATCCCAGAAGAACGTTGTGGCATTCACYGAAGYATTGGTAAAGGTKACTTCAAGATCAACTGAAGTTTCCGTGAANCCCKGRSRAGGGAANTGTGTCKATTGTTACYACAAGTGARTCTGTGTACGTRCAMCCTGAGATATTGGTMACATCCACAGMGTAAGTSGTCGTATTGTTAGGCCCAGCTACCGGGTTTTGAATGGTTGTATTGCTCAATCCGCCTGCGGGCGACCATTGATAACTGGTAACTGTCGTATTGGATACAACGCCGATTTGTGCCAGGTCGCCTTGACAARTTGCAGTATCAACAGATGCCGTGATAACTGTGGAGTCAATGGCTATTGTGATCGTATCAGTCGAGATACACCCTTGATCATCGGCCGTAACAATATAGGTTACACTGGTGGTAGGGCTGGCAATTGGATTGACTATTGTAGAATCCGTTAAACTGCCTCCTGGTGACCATGAAAATAGAATTGAGCTGTCCAGCGTATCGCATGGTGATATTTCGAAAACAACAGTGATAGTCTGATCAACTGCACCACACGTTGTACCGTTGACACCACCCCAATTCAAATTGCCAATACAAGGTCTTACGAGGTAGCCAGGATTGGTACACGCACAAGTTGTTCCTGAGGCATTGAACTCAATGGCATCTACCGCGAGCGCACAGCCACCTGCACAGCCCGTTCCAACGTTCCAGCTAAAAGTACCATCACACAATACCCAGGCTCCGGTAACACCATCTTTCAGGCTCCCCGCCATTTGTTGTATCATGACAGGATCAGTACAACTTCTTCCAACRGGATCCAGAGACCCTTTAATRGTMACTTTTGTGAAATTGTAAAKMKTTGTATCAAGYTGCGCTCTGAAAATGCCCCAATTATCATATRCAGGGTCAGAAGGACAATAAGATGATCCTGATGTGAAGCTCTCCGAATAAGTGATAGACTGGCCACCACCACCGCCACCCGCACAATTACCTAAGACGTAAAGTTGTGTAGTATCACCCGGTGAACAAACGAATGGCTTACTGCTGGTTGCGACAATGGGTGCACCATTTACTTCAACCAGCACACTGTCACTGGCCGAACAACCAAAGCTATCAGTGACGGTAACATAATACATCTGGTCATATGAGGGATTGGCATTGGTTTTATCACACGCTGTGCAACTCAGAAACTGGTTAGGTCCCCATAGATAGGTTCCACCCCCGGTTGCGGTGAGCTGTACACTGGTTCCGAAACAGAAAGAAGTATCAGGTCCCGCAGATGCAGTAGGGATGCCGTTAACCGGGAAGGACATAGTRTCTATATAGGTGCCACATAAATTAGAAACTTCAACTTGATACACCGTTTGTACASCGGGAGYGGCGTACGGATTCGCCAGTGTTGTATCAGATAAACTTGAACCTGGTGACCATGCAAATGTCCATGTCGATGTGTCTGGCTGGCCTGGTGATCCGGTTACGGCAAGCATTACAGAATCCCCAATGCAAATTCCTGTGACAGGTGTGATTGAAACAAAGTTGTTTGTATCGACATAWACCGTGACCGTATCAGWRACTGAGCAACTGCCTATATTGGCAGAAACAATGTATGTAGTTGTTGTGTCMGGACTGGCCTTCGGGTTGTAGATATTTGGGTCGGAAAGCCCCGTAGCAGGTGTCCAGGTATAGGCCAGTGTTGTGTCAACGCCGCCGCAGGGCATTASTACGTCGTCAATCGACCATCCCCAGAATGCGTTTAATACACCGTCTACAGTGTTAAAAAAGAAGCCMAGTTGGATACTGTCACCATTAAAAGCAGTGAGGTCAACCTGGTGTGTATGCCAAASATTCATCGTCTCCCCGGAGAACTGCAAGAACGGAGTCATTGGCCCTCCATTGGTCGAAATCTGAATCCAACGTTGATCATAGGTTGTTCCAGTGCTTTCCGTTTCGTAGAAACAAGCAAATGTCAGCATCGTGGTGTCACCAGGTGCCTTTCCGGTGAGGTCTATAGTTGGAGAAGTAAGTGTGCCTAAATTTGWTCCGATGTCGAAATYRTAATTCGGACTTCCGGTATTGTARGTCCAACTGGTTGTYGGGCTATTGGATTGGGTMGTTTCCATATGCCATAGGTTAYTCCCSGACCATCCATTCAATCCTGATTCAAAATCTTCAGAAAGAGGGTTGCATGTCGCYGCAATTAACTGAACACTGTCGTTGGGACAGATYGTRTCTTTCGATGTGGTCGCCTGGAGYTGGGAKACRCTGTCCACGGATACCGTCAATGARCCGTTGCTGCTACAGCCMAATGCAGACGTTGCCGYAATTGTATAAACGGTAGWAGAAGTTGGTGAAGCGAAGGGATTGGCRATGGTTGAATCATCCAAACTACTGCCCGGAGACCATAAGTADGTTGYWCCCCCTGATGCGARYAGCTGYACTGAATCTCCCGGACACAVTGCVGTATCCGTACTGGATACAATCGGTAGTGGGTTGACTGTGACCAATACCGTATCAGCATCATTTCCACATCCATTTGTTACAACGAGAATGAARTTYTTRGTTGTAGCCGGGGAAGCGATGGGRTTGGCAATGGTGGAGTCTGAYAGRTCYGCGCCAGGTGACCATGCATAAGTCRCACCTCCGGATCCATTTAAAGCAACCGAATCTCCATCACAAAATGATGTGTCGGCTCCTGCATTTGCAACGGGTAAAGAGTTAAACACTGTTACCATTACGTCAACTGAATCTGTTGCCGCAGAACCATCGGTAACAACGACCTTATAAGTAACAGTAGCGGTAGGACTGGCATATGGATTTTCACAAGCTGTGCAACCCAGGTCGCCGGTTGGAGTCCATGAATAAGTATAAGGTGCGCTTCCAAAACACAACATTGCATCTGCGCTAAGTTGAACTGAATCACCACTGCAAATAGTCTGGTTAAAAAGAATCGGGTCTGTAATGACTGCCGTATCTAAATATATGCAACCGTTAAAATCTGTTACATTAACCGTGTARGTTCCCGCTGCCAATCCCGAAGGATCCTCAATTGTGTGACCTGATGACCATAAATAGGTATAAGGTGCTGTGCCATCAATAACTGTCATGTTAAGAGACCCATTTCCTCCCTTGCAAGTGGGCTCYGTCACCACGATATCGGTGTACAAACTGCAAGCTGCATATTCAAAAATWACGGTCATGGTTTGGGTTACCGCATTACATGTTATGCCACCAATKCCYCCCCAGTTTAARTTTCCAATRATCGGTCTAAGTATAAATCCAGGGTTGGTGCAWGCRCAGTTGGACCCGTCTGCRGTAAATTCAACATTGTCSGCMGGAACACCGCAACCACCRACACAGGTTATTCCCACATGCCAGTCATTKCCATTACATCCKATCCAGTCACCGGCATATGCATTCATCATTGCATCRGCCATTTCATTTACCATTACYGTATCGGTACAYGACCTTCCCACAGTATCCTGGGAACCYTTAATAGTAACCTTGGTAAACATAAAAATTGAAGTATCCAGYTGTGCACGRAAYGTACCCCAGTTGTCATACTGGGGATCTRAGGGACAATAGGAAGCCCCTTGSGTAAATACCTCGGARTAGACGATTGTTTGGGCCTCTGARTTGTTTGYMTRCATTAARGCYRSMAGRCCAAKTRGTRAMATWGCSGCRRCCYTKGTTATTAATTTTTTRCAATACRATTTCATTCTAATCGAGTTAGATAAAAGAATAATTAGTATGTCCCCYGAAAATTATCTGGAGAGGATGACCTGCTCCATGAATAATTTATCCCCTGATTGYACTTTCAGTARATATGRACCATCGGATAAGTGTCCGAGATCAACTGAATATTGTAATCGGCCATTTGTYGCCTTYAATGTTTTCAATTCTGATTGCTGAGCTGTATAAACRATTTCGCCAAGTACATTRTAAATGGTGACGTTCACGTTCTTATTCATATCGCCTGGAATCCCAATATTCAGGATACCTGCCGTAGGATTTGGAWATACYTCCATCTCYGCYAATACTTCTGCYYCYTGRATACCKACCGTYGTGACSGGAATAGAGAAACARGTCGAGTCTGWSGAGCAYGCRCTMGAYGATGTCARRCAAACGAGGTAAATAYCMGGKGAGSCATAAGTRTGGGAAGGATTTTGCAAAGATGAGGTAAATCCATCCCCAAAGTCCCAWRACCAGSTACCGGCATTTACTGASARGTCGTTGAAATACACGGAGAGCGTGGWATCCGAATAGTTAAACGCYGCGATTACCTGTGCGCARGAAGTTACTGTTACCGGGCTACAGAGTGTATCGGTTCCACAHCCGYTGTTCACAATCAGGCAAACATTGTATGTGCCATCTGTGCTGTATGTATATGTCGGRTTYTGKGCRTTKGAKRWATTGCCATCACCAAAATCCCAGGACCAGGAAATCGCATTTGTAGAAGCATCKGTAAATGYKACTGTCAGGTCATTGTCAGCCGAGGTGAACGCTGCYACCGGAGCAGCGCAAGCRGTGACAGTAACACTGGYACARGAAGTATCAGCACTACAGGGGTTGGTAACGATCAAACAAACTGTATAAGTACCAGTCACACTATAAGCATTGAAAGGATTCTGTGCGTTGGAAGTATTTCCGTCMCCAAAGTCCCAGGCCCATCCTGTAGGATYGGTAGAAGTATCMGTAAAATCTACGTCAAGYCCGGYARTAGCAGAGGTAAATCCMGCYACAGCAGGCGTGCAGGTAGAAGCGGATACGRTCACATTCATACATGTGGTATCAGAGCTACAAGCATTGGATGTGATCAGACATACATTRTAGGWGCYGTCTGCWGCATATGTRTTCACAGGGTTCTGAGCAATAGAAGTGTTTCCATCGCCAAAGTCCCAGGYCCATGASGTAGCATCWGWAGAAGCATCGGTGAATACGGCATCGAGTCCCACACTGCTGGCTGTAAATCCGGCAACAGTCGGAGTACAAGGAGGGCCACCGGCTRTGGTTACARTAACCATCATACAARTRGTATCAGCACTRCAAGGRTTGGTWGTCACCARRCAAACGTTGTACGCACCGTCTGCGGCATAGGTGTACACCGGATTTTGTGAAGTGGAAGTTCCACCATCCCCAAAATCCCATGACCAGCTATCAGCATTTGTAGACAGRTCRGTGAAAACACCAGTRAGATCTACYGTAATAGTATCGAACGCAGCTATGGTGTTGGTACAKCCACCCAATGTAACGGTAATATTTGMGCATACAGARTCCGAGCCACAGGAGTTAGCCACTGTTAAGCAGRCCGTATATGTRCCATTACTRCTATACGTGTAWACCGGATTCGCAACCGTTGCCTGGAATCCATCACCAAAATCCCATAGGTATGAYGTMRCATTCAAGGAAYTGTTSGTAAATGTGACGGTGAGGTCAGTTGCARYTTGTGYGWATGATGCCACCGGTAYAGTATCAATTGTAACMRTGATGGAGTCTGTATAAACACATCCAGCAGTGTTCGTAACATCMACWGAGTAGGTAGTTGTGTTGTTCGGYCCYGCAATAGGGAATTGRACTACAGTGCTACTCAACCCRGYTGCAGGCGACCAWAGGTAGCTCGAGACAGGTGAGTTGGATGTAACTCCGATCACRGCTGAATTGCCTTGACACATGCCGGTATCAGCGGTTGTCGTTARCACCGTAGAGTCAAGGAAAATGGTAATTGTATCYGTAGTCAGACAYCCTTGATCGTCCACAGTTACTATGTAGGTCGTTTGTCCACCRGGATTGGCGATAGGCATAATAAGAGTTGAATCGTTTAGAGATCCTCCYGGTGACCAYGATATAATTGATGTGGAATCCAGTGTATCGCCAATTGTATTGATCACCATGTCATCTATGGCCCAGTGGTCACAACACGAACCCGAGAAATTAGGTTGACTCCATTTGAATCGGGTAGAACCTGTTTGCGCTGCACCGGGAATTATCTCCGAAACGGAAGCAAATGCCGGGTAGGCAGTGGTYAGATAAGTATTCATGTTTACCCARGTACCACCCCCGTTGATCGAATATTCCAAAACTACTTCTTCACTGGGGTCAGCATTTTCACAGGAGCCTACAGTTAGATCAGCAATATGCAACCAGAAGTCAACAGTTCCWCCACCCGCTACGTTAAGATCTATGGTTTCGGCACTCCTGGTAACATTTCCGTCAAAGTACAGTGCATCTCCGGTGACAGAAAGGCAATTTATTGATGCGAAACCACCAATAATTCCCGTCCAGACGGAATTGTCAATACTTGGATCGAAGTCATCTTCAATATCTACSGAACCGGAAACTTCCAATTGAACGCTGTCAAAGGGAAAACACAACGYAGATGGTGTGGAGGTGGCCGAGATAGGTAATCCATTGACCTCTACCAATACGCTATCCATATCAGTACATCCAAAGCTGTCTGTCACCGTTACAAAATAGGTCATATCAGATTGCGGATTCGCATTGGTTTTGTCACAAGCTGTACAGCTCAAAAATGAGTTGGGTGACCACAAATAGGTGACACCACCTGTTCCGGTCAATTGAACACTCGCTCCAAAGCAGAAATTGGTGTCCAGTCCAGCATCAGCAGTAGGCGCAGTTTTTGAGATCAACGTGATTGTGTCCGTGAAGGACCCGCAAGCATTGCTCACATCCAATTGATAGGTCGTAGTAGAGAGCGGAAATGCAAAAGGCGATGCAGCAGTAGGATCTGAAATACCTGCCAGAGGCGACCACGTATACGTCCAGGTTGACGTATCAGGCATTCCCGGAGTACCCAATGCACTCAGTATTACAGAATCTCCCTGGCATACAGCTGTACYTGTAGAAGAGATTGTAATAAAATTGGTCGTATCTACATAAATRGTAATTGTATCAGTGCTMGAACAAGAACCGATCGTTGCAGAGACGACGTAGGTAGTGGTTGTGTTRGGGCTTGCCATAGGATTGTAGATATTGGGGTCAGACAAKCCGGTTGTTGGTGTCCAGCTAAAAGTYAATGAGGTRTCCACCCCGCCACATGAAATGTCTACATCATCAATGGCCCAATGATCACAGCAGGAGCCGGAAAARKYTGGTTGWGACCAWCGAAATCTTGTTGMAGCTGTTTGCGCTCCAGCTGGGATAAGCTCTGAKACGGCAGCAAATGCCGGATATGCGGTCGTTAGGTAAGTGTTGATGTTTACCCAGGTACCTCCACCATTAAYSGAGTACTCCAGTATAATCTCTTCACCGGGATCGGCATTTTCACAAGAACCTACGGTTACATCAGCAATATGRAGCCAAAAGTCCACTGTRCCACCACCTGATACRTTGAGGTCGTTGGTCTCCGCAGACCTGGTAGTATTACCATCAAAGTAAAGGGCGAATCCYGATACCGACAARCATGCTGTTGACGCAGATCCTCCAACTATCAAGTTCCAATTGGCAACGTCAATTCCCGGATCAAAATCATCGGTAATTGGGGAGCAACCGGTTACATTGAGCTGTGCACTATCGGCAGGACAAATTGTGTCCTTATCTGATGTGGTAACAAGTTGTGAGATGCTGTCTACCGTGACGGTTAGCGAGTCCAGGCTAACRCATCCAGCACCTGAGGTCACCGTGATTGAATAAACGGTTGTGACATTAGGACTGGCCAAAGGATTGGCAATCGTAGAATCGTTTAAGCTGCCACCTGGAGACCATGCGTATATTGCACCCCCTGATGCGAGTAATTGCACTGTATCATTGGGACAAACAGCAGTRTCCGTACTGGATACAAYCGGTAKYGGGTTAACTGTGACCAATACCGTATCAGCATCATTTCCACATCCATTTGTTACAACGAGAATGAAATTTTTAGTTGTAGCCGGGGAAGCGATGGGRTTGGCAATGGTGGAGTCTGAYAGRTCYGCGCCAGGTGACCATGCATAAGTCRCACCTCCGGATCCATTTAAARCAACCGAATCTCCATCACAAAATGATGTGTCGGCTCCTGCATTTGCAACGGGTAAAGAGTTAAACACTGTTACCATTA
>NVRW01000012.1 GCA_002400975.1 Flavobacteriales bacterium
AACGGATTCAGCTGGTTGCATGTATTCACTGGCTGCAACTGTTACACAGCCAGATGTATTGGTGGCTGATCCAACTGTTACGGACATCACGTGTAACGGATCTGGGGATGGAATCGTTAATGGTGATGCTAATGGTGGAAACCTTGTTGGCACTCCTGGTGTGATTCACTTCAGCGAGAATTTTCAGGGTGTAACTACACCTAATCTGCCAACTGGTTTTACAACTGCTACGGTAGGTACTGATGCTGGTTTCATCACAGGGGATGCCACTATCGCAAATACGGGGGGATTCTGGCCTGTACCGGCTCATGGAATATTTGCCCAAACCAATGACGACGTCTGTAATTGTGACAAATCAGCTGATTATCTCACCCTGCCGGTAATTGACTTTACGGGATTAGCTGGGTTGGAATTAAATTTTGCTGCTTATGATGATGGAGCGTTTGGCCAGGCGCCAACTGACGTTGAATTAAGTGTTAATGCTGGTGCATGGACTACAATCTATAGCATGACGCCAGACAGTTTATGGYMWMWKMYWRSTKYGMCYSWYMMKSWAYCAASTGWSMAKCWKCSTWKYSWSYAKWWTSRKKKTSRYKRMRRTGRWGYKRKTMAWTGGGCCTCAGGTTTTGCCGTGGATGACATAAGTGTTGARACTCCGGCTGTACYTTCAGCTTATTTGTATTCCTTTAACGGTAGTGCATATTCAACARCCAGYAACTTTACSGGTGTAGCTRCAGGCAGTTACACGTTYAAGGTAATGGATGCTTCGGGTTGTGAAGATTCAACGATAGTTACAATTGTTGAACCTGCAGCCTTAGCTGTGACGTTTACTTCTACGCTTGCTRTTTGCGGTGTTGGTGGTAGCGCCAGTGCAACAGTTACRGGTGGATTGGCACCGTTTGYTTACTTRTGGGATGATCCAGCTGCYCAGGACAGCTCTACRGCTATGGGACTTCTTCCTGGGTTGTATACTGTGAGTATAACGGATGCAAATGGTTGTAYTGGTACAGTTGCTGATTCAGTTACYGGAACTGACCCGGTTACTATTGACACCTCGACCGTGGATCCATCTTYATGTGGACTGTCCGATGGTTCTGCAACTGCAACGGTAGTTACWGGTACTGCTCCGTTCAACTATTYATGGGATNNNCCGGSAGCRCAGGGAAMMGCTACAGCAAYCGGGTTRCCAKCAGGTATCTACAATGTRACGGTTACGGATATTTTCCTATGTACTTCCACAGCCACYSTRCAGTTATTTGATATTGGRGCACCAACRCTTCAAATTGACAGCACYAAAGATGTAAGCTGTATRGGGGGAASTGATGGAGATGCAAGSGTAMTAGGATTTMWTGGAACAMCACCCTTTAGCTACTTGTGGAATGACCCAAGTGCYCAAACCACSGCACAGGCGACCGGTTTAGGTGCTGGAACGTATATGGTTGTRGTAACCGACGCAGCTAACTGTTCGARTTTGATTAGCGCAACGATTTCTGAGCCTTCAACGGCACTTGTRATTGACAGTRCTACAGCCACAARCATCACATGTTTTGGTGATGSGAATGGCACRGCTACTGTTGCTTCAACTGGTGGAACAGGTGCACCCAGTTACTYYTGGAGTCCKGGTGGTTCTACAAACCAGTCGCTGAGTTCTCAAGGACCTGGAACKTATACAGTTGTTGTAACTGATGCAAACGGATGTACTGCAACAGACAGTGCGATTGTACTGGAGCCTGCTGTACTTGACATCTCCGYCGTAGCTACASATGWGASTTGTAACGGTTTTGMTGATGGTTCAATAGACGCTACCGTAACAGGTGGTACTGCCCCATATAATTATCTATGGAACGACCCGGGTGCGAGTACCGACGAGGATCCAACCAACTTAGGACCAGCTAATTATAGTGGAGTGGTGACTGATGCTAATGGTTGTTCGACAGGTATTCTTGTGACCGTCAATGGGCCCGCTGCATTAACAACATCTATCACTTCATTTAATAATGAGACTGTGGTAGGTGCGGATGATGGTACTATTGCTGCGGCTGCAACTGGAGGAACATCACCTTACTCACCGTTCTGGTCTGGCCCCAATCTTTTTACAAGTACRGATTTNATCAWWWNATRGTCTGCCTAACGGATCGTATGTGTTGACCTTGACTGATGCAAATGGCTGTATAGCTACGTCGTTGACACAGGAAATATTGGAAGGAACAGGAACTGGTGTTCTTGAAATGAGCAACGATGTTGTGTTCAAGATTTATCCCAATCCGAATACCGGGCAGTTTATTGTTGAGCTCAACAATCTCAAGAATGATGAATACCTAATCGAGATCAGAAACATCATTGGTCAACTTGTATTTACTGAAAATATAAGTAAGCTGAATGGGAATTTCTATAAGAAAGTTGATTTGACAACTAAAGAGAATGGCGTTTACTTCATAAGCCTTACCAATGACGAAGGCAAGACCACTAAGAAGTTGATTGTCTATTAAGTTGTTGCTCCATTACAGAACCCTGTATCCGAAAGGATGCAGGGTTTTTTTATGCCATCCCTCGTATAGAGAAGATCAAAAAATACTGCTGAACCTACTGGAGAAAGCACTCAATAGATGGCAACCACAATTTTTGGGATTGAGGCTTTTCATCACCAGAGGAATTTCTATGTRGCCTTCCAGGTTCCCGGACAATTGAAGATTGCTCAGAGCGCTGCCCGGGGAGATATTTCCTGCACGAAAGGTTAAGTTGATCAATTAAAGGATGGACTTCTGGCTATCCATGCTGCTTTAGTTTCTTTAGATAACTGGCAGCGAAGATGAAATCGTTCAGATGCTCGTTGTCAGAGTTTAGTATTTCGTTATTTGAGCCTTCCCACCATTTCTCGCCCTTGTAGATGAACGCGATCTTATCGCCAATCTCCATTACCGAATTCATATCGTGCGTATTGATGATCGTSGTRATYTGATACTCTTGAGTAATCTCRTGAATCAAGTTATCAATGACGATAGCKGTCCGGGGGTCCAGTCCCGAATTGGGCTCATCACAGAGCAAATATTTGGGTTGCATGGATATCGCCCTTGCAATAGCGACCCTCTTCTGCATACCTCCACTCAACTCAGCAGGGAACAGCGTATTGGCATTCTCCAAATGAACCCGGTCAAGGCAAAAATTAGCCCGATCCACCTTCTCCTCCTCAGTCATTTTTGTGAACATTGACAGTGGGAAAATTATATTTTCTTCGACCGTCAAAGAATCAAACAATGCTCCACCCTGGAACATCATTCCAATTTCCTTACGGATACTCTTCCGTTCAATGCTTTTTGAAGACCCATTGGAATTTTCAGGGTCAGAAAAAACCCTGCTATCATATGTAATCAGGCCCTCATCCACTTCATGGAGGCCCACCATGCACTTCATCAAAACAGTTTTACCCGAGCCACTCTGGCCAATGATAAGGTTGGTCTTTCCCTTCTCAAAGGTGATGCTCACATTCTTTAGCACTTTGGTGTCACCAAAGGACTTGGATATACCCCTGGCCTCAATCATCCTAAAAGAAGTTGCGTTATCAARAGGTTGAACAATAGAATTGTAATACTGCTGTAAACTACCGCCCGGGTACTCGACTTTCCCACCTCCAGTGATCCACCTTTTGTGTAATAACCACAATAGGCTGACACGGTAACAATAATAAAGGCGAAGAAAACTGTCTTTATCAGAGCGTATGTGATGTTAAAGGGCTTAAAATCGTACTGTAGTCCGTATACAAAATCWGAGGTMGTTATTACACCTGCACTGACCCCAACAAACCATCCTCCAAACATAGCCAGTCCCATGCTTATTGTCACCAGGAAAGGGAAAATAAAGACTGCAGCCAATATTTTTGGCAGAATAAGGTATCCCGCTGAGTTTACCCCCATGATCTCCAGAGCATCAATTTGTTCGGTAACCCTCATTGTTCCAATTTCCGATGCAATATGTGATCCTACCTTCCCYGCCAATATCAGACACAATATCGTAGGTGAAAATTCCAAAATAATGGATTCCCGYGCCGTAAACCCGATCAGGTAAAGTGGGATCCATGCTGMATCAATACCGAATGCTGTTTGAATTACAATTACCGCCCCCATGAATACGGATAGAATGGCGACAATACCAAGAGAATCAAGACCCAGAGAGTCAATTTCCTTTATTGTTTGTTTAAAATATATTGATGCTTTTTCAGGTCTGTGAAAGACCTGTTGAATCATCAAAAAGAAACTTCCGACATGTTTAAATACATTCATCCCGTTGCCGTTAACGTTATAATAGAACGATATTGCCTATCTTTGATTGTACCAATCTCTGATAGGACATCACATTTTGAATCGCAAAACCACCGTTTACGAGTGAAAGACACAAAAAGTTATAAAAAGTTAATTGTTGCCCTCGTGCTGATCATGTTGGGGTCAACTTTATCCGGGTGCGCGATATTCAGGAAAAAGAACAAGTGCATGGATTGTCCCCAYTGGAGTATTCAGGAACAATTCCCTCTCTARCTGATAGCRRGATAGAGCTAAGAGGYTCCTAAAACCACCGCCTTATCYGTYTACAGTAAGGTTTAACTTGGCGATGGCCTTATCAATCATATAAGTACCCTTTCCATCCGTACCTATTATGTCAATCTTATCCAAAATACCTTTAAAGACCATTTCTTCCTCATGTTGCTCAGCTACATACCACTGYAGGAAATTAAACGTGGAGTAGTCTTTTTCTTTCAAACACAATTCTACCAGGTTATTAATAGACTTCGTATTGGCCTGCTCCTGTCGCAAAGCGAGCATAAACACATCAACAATAGACTTAAATTTTKCCGGGCTTTTCTCAATCCGGGGAGCGTGAGCATGGCCYCCGGTTTCATTGATGTAATGGAATAACTTGAGCATATGTGCTCTTTCTTCCTCTGACTGACGATACATAAATGTTGCCGCTCCGTCTAACCCCTTTAATTGGCACCAAGAGGCCATTCCGAGATAGTAATAAGAAGCAAATCCCTCCTGCTCTATTTGCTTATTTAGGGCAGATTCAATTGTTTTAGACAGCATCCAAGAAAGTTTTGATGAATTATCGATTTATTCTATAGCAATGATATTACTTTTATTTCAATTTTCGCATTGCTAATCTCAAGTTATTCAGATAGCGTTTATCCTATGTTGACTAAAACCAAAGAGCAAGAAATAGAAGCATATTTACCGGCAAATTGTGCGCAAATTGTAAAYCGATGGTTGAATTTTCCKAATGTRAAGCTCAGGATCAGCAGACATCGTTCATCCAAACTCGGCGATTATCGTCTCTTATACGGCGGGAAGCAACATGTCATTTCTGTCAATGGAACCCTAAAYAAATACGCTTTTTTGCTTACCCTCGTTCACGAGATTGCCCATATGCATRTCTACATGAATCTTGGGAACAAGGTAAAGCCGCACGGACAGGAGTGGAAAAATGAATTTAAACTTTTAATGTCGGAATTTGACATGCCTGTAGTATTCCCCGAAGATCTCATTTCAAAAATTGAGACTTACATGGGAAATCCAAAGGCATCAAGCTCATCAGATGTTCAGCTCTCCCTGGCTTTCAGAAATTAYGATGCGCAAAGTGACGATTCAGTTGTACTTTCTGATATCAGTATTGACACTTTATTTGTCACCTTGAGTGGTCGTATCTTCCTAAAAGGGCCCAGRCAACGAAAACGCTATAAGTGTAAAGAGGTTAAATCAGGACGCCTCTACTTGTTCAGTCCAATTACCGAGGTGACACCGGGTTGATCAAKTGGCAKATGAAAGGGCGTTCCATGGCAGGYATCTCAGYCCGTTCTTAGATAATTTTTGTATCTTAGTCCCTGATGTAATCGCCGATTATTCATTTTTHCAAAGCGATATMTTTTAGAGTAAAAAAGCACGTGACCAACGGGATCGCCAATATCAAAAAAGGGCTTATTTTGTCAGAGATGGCGGAAAACCTCGTTGGCTCTGAAATTATCAAGTTGGCAAATGAGGTCAACGAGAGAATTAGAAGTGGAGAGCATATTTTCAATCTAACGATAGGGGATTTTGAYCCATCAATATTTCCGATTCCTGAAGTATTAAAAGATGAGATCATCAAAGCATATAACGATGGTCAGACCAATTATCCGACCTCAAATGGGATTGTTGAGCTTCGTAGAGCAGTTTCCGACTTCCTGTTTWCCAGGGGAAATATTGAGTATRRTGAAVRTCARATTCTYATWGCCGGGGGTGGTCGCCCATTGATCTATGCCGCTTACCAGGCAATYATTGATCCTGGTGATTCGGTAATTTATCCGGTCCCTTCGTGGAATAACAACCATTACAGTTATATYGCTGGTGCGAAGACAATACMAATTGAAACTACGCCTGAAAACAATTTYATGCTCCAGGCGGAGGATCTAAAACGACATATTGATCGTGTCAATCTCGTTGCCCTTTGCTCTCCTTTGAATCCAACCGGAACCAGTTTTGACAAGGAGGGATTGCAAGCTATTTGCGAGGTAATTATAGAAGAAAACAAAAGGAGAGAAGGTATCGACAAACCAGTGTATCTTCTCTATGACCAGATTTATTGGCAGCTCACATTTGGAAAAACAATACACTACAACCCAGTTGAACTGGTGCCTGAAATGAAAGAATACACGGTTTTTATTGATGGAATGACAAAAGCGTTTGCAACTACTGGTGTGCGAATTGGATGGGGCTTTGGACCCCAGAAAATTATAGACAAAATGAAGGCCCTTATTGGCCATATCGGGGCATGGTCACCGAAAGCTGAACAAGTTGCAGCGGCTATTTTCTTAAAAAATGACAAGGCTGTTGATCAGTATTTACATGGGTTCAGGCAAAGAGTGGAACAGCGCTTGAATGGGTTTTATGATGGGTTTAAGACACTAAAATCCATGGGCTTCAACGTTGATGCAATCAGCCCGCAAGCGACGATGTACTTAACTGTGAAGATTGATGTCAAAGGCATGAAAACATCAGGGGGGATAGAACTTACAAGGACTAAGGATGTGACACAGTATATATTGAACGAGGCTAAAATTGCACTTGTGCCGTTCTATGCATTTGGTGCAGAACGCRGCTCAYCMTGGTATCGCTTATCAATTGGCACCRCCTCYATGAATGAYATAGATCGGTTCTTTGATAATCTACGTGRTGCTCTTTCAAAGTTATCATAAAGCAYCCTKCCWAAACKARTTTGATGAAAAATAACTACTGTATTATTATGGCCGGGGGAATCGGAAGCCGMTTTTGGCCGATRAGCACCGYTGAAAAACCCAAACAGTTTCTCGATATYYTGGGAGTGGGYAGGACATTGATACAACAAACCTACGATCGGTTCAACAATATTTGTCCCARGGAGAACATTTACGTAGTCACCAATGAAATCTACAAAGACGAGGTGATTGAGCAATTGGGCATTGAACCGGATCAGGTGATTGCGGAACCCCTGCGACGAAACACTGCTCCCTGTATTGCCTACGCAAGCTTTAAAATAGCGGAGATCAACCCCAACGCAAATTTGATCGTTGCACCGTCTGACCATCTAATCCTGGACCAACCTGGGTTTGAAAAGATCATAGGATTGGCATTGGACCAGGCTATGTCAGAAGACTGCCTTATCACACTCGGAATTAAACCAAGCAGGCCTGATACYGGATATGGATACATCCAATTCATTGAAGCCAATAAAGGSGAARGYGRCTTGATCAAGAAAGTKAAGACATTCACCGAAAAACCAGATCTCAAACTGGCCAGGGAATTTTTGGAAAGTGGGGATTTTTACTGGAATGGAGGTATTTTTATTTGGACGTCGCAGAGTATTATGAACGGATTGGAGGCTYTRCTTCCMGAAGTRTACAACCTCTTTAAAGAAGGAGAAGGCATATACAATACTGAAAAAGAACAGGCATTCATCATTGAGGCATATGAACGCTGTAAGAACATTTCTATTGATTATGGCRTCATGGAAAAGGCCGAAAATGTATATGTAGTACTCTCYGATTTCGGATGGTCTGATTTAGGTACCTGGGGGTCGCTGTACGATAATCTCAATAAGGAAGACAATGGCAATGCTGTAATTGGCAAGAAGGTCTTCATGTATGACTCCAATAATTGCATTGTGAATATTCCTGATGAGAAGTTGGTGATACTTCAAGGGCTTGACGATTATATCGTTGTGCAGTCAAAGGATACGTTACTCGTATGTAAGAAGTCGGAGGAACAGAAAATCAAGGATATGGTCAATGAGGTAACCCTACCTACCCGGCAGGCAGGTGGTCACGCCGATTAACGCACTATTTTCCGATCATCTTTTGCGGATCGACCCACTCATCAAATTCSGCCTCTGTTAAATAACCTAAGCCCAGGGCTTCTTGTTTAAGRGTAGTKCCATTTTTATAAGCCAATTTGGCAATTTCGGCAGCTTTCTCGTATCCAATATGYGTATTCAAGGCGGTAACGAGCATGAGAGAATTCTCCAGGTTTTCCCTTATGGCCTCGTGATTGGGCTCTATGCCTACAGCGCAATTGTCATTGAATGAAACACAAACATCTCCAATCAARCGCGCTGACATGAGCAGGTTGAAGATCATTACGGGCTTGAAAACATTGAGCTCAAAATGACCATTCATRCCACCCACTGTTACGGCCRCATCGTTTCCCACCACCTGGGCACAAACCATCGTCATCGCTTCACATTGCGTGGGATTCACTTTGCCAGGCATAATTGACGAACCSGGTTCATTGGCWGGAATTATCARCTCKCCAACCCCACAGCGCGGTCCGGATGCAAGCAAACGTATATCAYTGGCAATTTTCATCATRCTGACGGCCAATTGTTTCAAGGCRCCGGATGTTTCAACRATGGCATCATGTGCAGCCAATGCTTCAAATTTATTGCCCGCRGAAACAAAAGGCARGCCCGTAAGTTCYGCTATATGCTGTGCAACTTTTTCAGCGTAKCCCGYTGGCGTGTTTATTCCTGTYCCTACCGCYGTGCCACCTAATGCCAGCTCCGCCAGATGCGGAAGCGTATTTTCCAAGGCCTTTATTCCGTGATCGAGTTGAGAAGTATAGCCTGAGAATTCCTGTCCAAGGGTCAAAGGTGTAGCGTCCATTAGGTGCGTTCTGCCGATCTTCACAACATCTTCAAAATCCCCGGCTTTCGCTSCCAATGTATCCCGCAGCTTTTTCACCCCBGGGATTGTAATTTCGACGATCATTTTGTATGCCGAAATGTGCATTGCCGTTGGGAAAGTATCATTGGAAGATTGTGATTTATTCACATCATCGTTGGCATGGATGAGCTGGTCTCCACTTCCCAATTCATTGCCYTGAAGTACATGAGCCCTGTTTGCAATAACCTCATTTGCATTCATATTAGATTGGGTTCCGGAACCTGTTTGCCAAACAACCAAAGGAAAGTTRTCATCGAGTTTTCCCTCMAGGATCTCATCACAAACCTGGGCAATCAGGCTGGCCCTCTCCTTCTCCAGTACACCCAACTCCKCATTGGTCAATGCAGCGGCCTTTTTCAAAAAGGCAAATCCYCTTACCACTTCAAYMGGCATCYYCTGKCCACCTATTTTGAAGTTGTTCCTGGATCGTTCAGTTTGGGCACCCCAATACTTATCTGCGGGYACCTCAACTTCCCCCATTGTGTCTTTTTCAATTCGATATTCCATGTATTTTTTATTGGTWCCAGGTAAGCTAMCGCTACTTCAATAATTCGTTTACATTCTCCGGAGGTCTTCCTATCACAGCCCTATTCCCTTTGACCACAATGGGCCTTTCAATGAGGATGGGATTCTCYACCATGGCCTTGATCCACTGTTGATCTGATAACCGTTTCCCCTTGTATTCCTCCTTGAACAACTTTTCACCCCTACGCAGGATCTGYTCAGGCTTCATTTTTAGTTTGGTCAGAATAACTGATAAATCGTWGGCAGAAGGTGTGGTTTTTAAATATTCCACTACCTCAACA
The DNA here is from genome assembly GCA_002400975.1 of Flavobacteriales bacterium. GTDB lineage: Bacteria > Bacteroidota > Bacteroidia > NORP154 > NORP154. The sequence goes on from NVRW01000012.1 coordinate 10,027, forward strand.
TCCACTCCCCCCGCATTGATTATMTCAAGGGTCTCCCTGCTTTTTCTGCACCTGGNATTGTGATAGATCTTCATTTTGGAATTGATTTGACTGMTAAGAGAAATAGCAGGATAAAAGTATRCATTTTAATCACTATCCCGCCCAAATTCCATCAGGTAAGCCTTGATAAACTGGTCTATTTCACCATCCATCACCGCCTGTACATCRGAGGTTTCAACATTTGTTCTAAGATCTTTAACCAACTTATAGGGCTGCATCACATAATTTCTAATCTGCGAACCCCATTCTATCTTTTTTTTATCTCCTTCAATCTTATCTCTTTCCTCTTGTTTKTGTCTCATTTCAATTTCATAYAACTGAGATTTTAAGAGKCGCATRGCTTTGGCTTTATTATCTATTTGRGAACGCGATTCCGAATTCTCTATAATAATTCCGGAAGGGCCATGTTTRAGCCTGACAGCCGTYTCAATTTTATTAACCCCCTGACCGCCAGCKCCACCTGAYCTGAAAGTATCCCAGGATATATCTCCCGGATTGATCTCAATCTCAATACTGTCATCTACCAAGGGRTAGACAAAGACGGAAGCAAATGAAGTATGGCGCTTTTTATTGGAATCGAATGGTGATATGCGAACAAGTCGGTGRACTCCATTTTCACCTTTCAAATATCCAAAAGAAAAGTCTCCATCAAACTCYAAAGTAGCMKMTKWRWWRSMMRCKSMWWMYCCWRMYKSRWKRTYYWMAKTGRTMAMWTWRYSYSCMCYTKKMKCWMCCCACATCACDTACATDCGCAACAACATATCCGCCCAATCCTGACTTTCTGTACCCCCGGCGCCAGAGTTTATTTGAAGTACCGCATTCATRCTGTCCTCTTCTCCAGAAAGCATGTTTTTAAACTCCAGGTCCTCYACCAGTTTAATCACAATGGYGTATTGAGCGTCTACCTCCTCTTYCGTCGCTTCTCCYTCAACATTGAACTCAAATAGMACATYAAGGTCCTCGTACSCGGAATTGCACGMTTSATAAGCGTTTGTCCAGACTTTTYTCTTGCTTATTGTCTTTAAAAACGCYTCTGCTTTTTTGGGATCATCCCAAAAATCSGGTGCCTCGGTGAGTTTTTCATCGTCGGCAATGGCMTTTARCTTGCTATCGATGTCAAAGATGCCTCCTCAGCGCATCCAGGCGCTCCTTCAGATCATTTAGTTGTGCAGTTGAGATCATTGAAGGTCCTTAAGTGATTAATAAATTAAAATTTTAACGGTAGTGGAATTTGCTTTTCCACTTGCTCTTAATACATATATCCCGGCTGCCAGGTCAGGCATGTCATAAAACTCCGACATACTATTTACCTTTCTTCGGGATATTCGTTCACCGAAATTATTGTACAACTCCAGTATTTCATATCCGTTAATCTCCTGCAAAAGTATCTCAAATCGTCCATCATTGGGCATTGGAACTACAAAAAGATTTGCTYGCTCCYCYAYTTCATTAATGCCCACYCCACACRAATCYTGAAAACCAACTGATGCAATGGTATAKGAGAACGTCTGCACCAACGTATCCGGACCATTTGGGAAGAATATTTGCGATAGCACATCCCCCTGATCTCCATACACGGTGGAATTGGTCACTTCGCAGACATATGTTCCGACAGAACCCGCAYYAGGACTGGAAATAGCGTATGTGCTGGCGTTTGCTCCAGGAATGTCCACYCCATCCAATGTCCATTGATAATTCAAAGGATCAATGCTACCTACACTTAGAGTGAGGCTATCATTTGCACATAAAGTTGTGTCAACAAAGGGGTCAGGTTGAATAGATGGATACACAAAGCGTCCRAGCACSGTYCGATGATCAGAGAAGTCAAAGATGTCCCACATTACACTATCCACACTTCTAAACGTAATTACTTTATTGTACGATTCCCAAGGTTGCAAGTGGTCTGCCTGTCCCCAGACATGGTCAATGATCTTGCCCGTATCTGCATAAGAAAAGGTAGACTCAAAGTATCCATTGTGTTGCGGTATAATGGGATTGGTGCTGTCTCGCAGAGCATCATATTCCACGCCATCCAAAGGACCAGTATTAAAGTCACCGGCAAAAATGACCGGCTCATCTGTTGGAATGGCCATGGTATCCATAAAATTTGCGATTTCACCATACTGCTCCATTCTAATTTGGACATCTGCYGCCGAGCCRCCYGCCTCCATGTGTGTTCCGAAAATRTGATAAAWTTTGCCCAGCTTATTTACCYTGGCATACTTGACCCCTTTGCTTGCCAGGCAATCAAATGAATTRTTATTCGAACAGTTYGCATACTTCATTTCGGCTTCTGTTTCTATSGGCCACTTGCTGTAAATAAGTACTCCYCCATTGGTTTGTGAAGTAACAGARGATAAAGCAGTRTCATTTARRACCGTAGTATAGTATAAAAACCCAACCGCCTCCATCGCCGGTGTCARATCRTTTACCCKKGTCATATCYTCGAAAATCTCTTCAACTACAACAACRTCCTGGTWGGGGGAAATCAATGGAGGAAAATACGTGGCCCGCTCAAAGAAATTGAATGMCACTATTGGTGTCATCTGAATGTTATAGYTCATTACRTTGATCACATTSGGGTCGCTTTGGTCAGCAGGGTCTATGCTGTAGAKAAAATCCTCCTGCACAGCGAAGAGCACATCATCATCCAGRTCGACGGTATCCRGAACCCGTTTAAATTTGAAAGTRAGGGGACTGCCTTGYATGCTRAAGGTGTCACCGTGAAAACTGTTGTCGCTGAACCATGGCAGGTCAAAGCTATTTCCYATACCGGAGTAAAAAACCTCCGTTTCAGAATTTCCGGCARCRAGACGCATCTGTAGAAYAACGGTATCCCCGCCATTGGTCAATGTGCCAATAAAGTCAACCGTATCTCCAGGCACCATTATCGTATCAGGCTCAAATTCCAGCATATCCATTCCGCTKGCATMTGCCGTTAGCTGCGTGCTCATTATTGTGTATTGATTGGCGGTCAAGGTGATATTTCCRGCCTGAACTACCTGAAAATTATAGTCCAGGGAAGTATTRTTCTGGACAGACACCTTGTGTTGCCCCAATAAATTGGCGGGCGATGCCAAAGAGAGAGAAACGAGCAGTATGAACAGTCTGTACATAAGGTTAATCAACAACCCGATAAAGTTACTGTTTTCACAATCATGCCCTGTTCAATTTTTCACCACATGCCATACAAGCTCAGGTTCATATCCCTTTTGGATGCAGAAGTTGCCGATCTTTTGATCTAGCACTGCCCGCTCCCCCTTTGTCACGGTCTTACGCTTTTTTGCGACGAGTCCCTTGAGCGTRTTCATGTAATCTACCTCATCAATCTCCWGGAGCCCAAGTTCAATACAATGTTTTGTCAAATCACGCTTCTTAAGTTCTAGTCTTATCCTGTTTCGTCCCCACTGCTTTTGTCGAAACTTGCCACCAGCATAGAGTTGTGCAAACCTCTCCTCRTTCACRAATCCCAGGYTGATGAGTTGCGCCAGCACATCCTCAGATTGATCRGAGGTAGCCCCTAAATCCCGCAGCTTCTTTCTAACTTCCTGGTGGCAACGGTCCCGGTACGCACAATAGCGCGAAGCTTTGGCAATCAGSAACTTAWTATCRGGCARRTTTTCCATTGGTCGATTTAATGATTGCTTAAAAGCAAATCCGACTAGCTTTGTAGCCTAAAGCAATRTGCGAATTACGAATAAATGCGAATTTACGAACCTGGCTGCCGGCAGGCAAGTCGCTACCCTTAAATACCCTTKTAGGTAGGAGGACATTGGTTCCACATCATGGCTCTTTGCATTAATTTCCCAAGAAGTATTATTCGTTTCTTCCCCGCGAAATAATAGMACAAATCTCAATTCGTTGACAGCCGGGCACACRTGTTTGCCTYATCTGGAATTCGGTTTGAATTATGAAAAACAAGSCTGCGATAATCTTACTCTTTTTGGCTAATTCCATTTCTGGAGTTGCACAGGGGATAAGTATGATTGCGATTCCCTGGTATATCACYTCTATCCTGAAYATGCCCACATTCTTTGGGGCCCTATATGCTACACTTACATTTATGGCCTTATTCTGGGGACTTTTGGTAGGCTCAATGATTGACAAATACAACCGCAAGAAAATATTTCTCGSGATTTSTGCAGTAGGCGCGACAGTCGTTCTCTCAGTTGCTATTTCCGGGTACTATACTGATGGGCTGCACTACGGCTTTGCCGCTCTTGTATTCGGATTTACCTTCTTCATTTATTCAATACACTATCCCAATCTCTACGCTTTTGCTCAGGAAATCACVGAGCCTGAAAATTATGGGCGTATAACCTCCTATATTGAGATTCAAGGTCAATTCACCAATATGATGGGTGGCGCTTGTGCTGCGATTTTGCTAACTGGTATTAACGCCAGTCAGGTAGAATTTTTCGGTTAYCTRATTGACRTGCCCTTTGTTGTTGAAAAGTGGGAGTTACATGAGATCTTTTTACTTGATGGAATAACCTATGCTATCGCACTTCTACTCATTTCATTTATGCGCTATGAAAGAATTGCTGATCTTGAGCGCGACACAGGCACTATAGTTGAACGCGTCAAATTCGGCCTTAACTACCTGAGGAACAATAAGGTGATCTTCCTATTTGGAATTGCCACTTTTTCCGTCTTCGTCACCGTTTTAGTGGTCGGTTTTTATCTGATCCCTATTTATGTCACAAAGCATTTACACCGTGGCGCTGATGTGTATGCAATTGCGGATGTATTCTTYGCCTTTGGTGCTTTAYTGGCWGGAGTRGGTGTCCGTTGGATTTTCAAAAAGTTTACCTCTGTACAAACCATCGTGGCTCTGGCCACCCTAACAKCTGGCATCTACTTTMTTTACATGTACAACACCAATATCCCGGTATTCTACCTTGCCATGATGCTTGTTGGCATGAGCAACGCAGGTATCCGAATAACACGCATGACCTATATCTTTAAGTATATACCGAACAACGTAATAGGAAGAGCTGGTAGCATCTTTGGTATGACCAACGTGTTTTTGAGGATGTCGTTGGTCTCTTTGTTCACCKTTCCATTCTTTGTAGAGGATGACAATATAATTTACACGTTTTTGATAATGGGCRTCTTTATACTGATCTCTAATATTCCCCTGGTAGTTTATTACCGTAAATTGGAAARGAAACAGGAGTAGTCYATCACGTTTTTATCTGCTCATTCTTGCTATTGAAATACTTGATCTCTAAAAGCTGGTGAGAAGATTCTGCCTGAACCTTGATCTTCTTTTTGTACTTCGACCTCCATTTGCCCGCCATAGAAGACATAATGCCACGATTTAAATATGCCTCTATAAAAGGGTGCACGCAGATTGTGACAGCWGACTCGTTCTGCTCTTTGAAGAAGTAGCTTATRTTGTTTTCAATTTCATCAATAATAAGCTCACTTGGTTGAATCTCACCAGTACCTTTACAGGTAGGGCATTTTTCAGCCGTAGTAATATTCATCTCCGGACGCACGCGTTGCCGCGTGATCTGTATTAAGCCRAACCTGCTCGGAGGTAAAATTTTGTGCTTGGCCCGGTCTCTGCTCATAGCGTCCTTCATCTTATCATGCAACTTCTTTCGGTTCTCCGCCTTATACATGTCGATAAAGTCCACCACAATAATACCACCCATATCACGGAGTCTCAGCTGGCGGGCAATCTCCTCTGCCGAATCCAGATTTACSGCCAGGGCATTTGCTTCCTGATCRTTGTCCGCATTGGATCTGCTGCCGCTGTTCACATCTATGACGTGTAGCGCCTCTGTGTGTTCAATCACCAGATAAGCACGGCTTTTCATGGTCACGAACTTCCCGAACGAGGATTTAATCTGTCTGTCGACACCGAAATGATCGAATAGRGTCGTCTTACCAGTATAGTATTTGACTATCTTCTCCTGSTCAGGAGAGATGGCCCTGATATAGCTCCTTACCTCCTCGTAAAGGTTCTTGTCATCTACAAAGATGCTGTTGAACGATGTACTGAGCATATCCCTCAGAATAGCAGAGGTTCGGTTAATTTCACCYAAGACCTTCTCTGGAGGCTTRGCGGTTTTAAGCTTACCATAGGCTTKCTTCCASCGTTCGACCAATTCATTTAGATCCGAATTAAGTTCTGCAACCTTTTTATTCTCTGCAACTGTTCGAATAATCACACCAAAATTCTTGGGCTTKATACTCTGAATAAGACGCTTGAGCCTATTCCGTTCCTGTGCGCTTCCAATCCTTTGAGAAATAGAAATTTTATCGGTAAAAGGTATCAACACCAAAAATCTTCCAGCCAAAGCAAGTTCGCAACCTATTCTAGGTCCYTTGGTAGAGATCGGTTCTTTAACAATTTGTACAAGKACATTTTGCTTGCTCGCTAAGACATTGGTGATCTTGCCACTTTTGTCAATGTCCTTCTCGAACTTCATCCCTTCAAATAAGGGACCTATCTGTTGATTGGATATTCCGCTCTTAACGAGCTTATTGAGGGACTTGTACTGGGCTCCTAAATCCAGGTAGTGAAGAAATGCATCCTTCTCATAACCCACATCAACAAAGGCGGCRTTCAAGCCACCCATGACTTTTTTCACCTTTCCCAGGTACAAATCTCCGACGGAAAATTGTGCATCTCCATCGTCACTRTTYAGTTCTACCAGCTTTCGGTCCTCGAGTAGTGCCAGCACTACTCCTTTCCCYGAGGTAGAATCTATAAATAAATCTTGATTCACAACAAGTAAGTTTTACTTGTATGCCAAATCGGTCAAGCTCCCTATCCGGTTTTTGCCAGATTTTYGAACACGATCAAAGAGAGTTGAAGTAATAATCTAAATTAGATATAGGACATTAAATGAACCCATTAACCAGTTTTAACWGTTAAGTTTTCTTCTTGTGCCGATTCTTCTTCAAGCGCTTCTTGCGCTTATGCGTGGCCATCTTATGTCTTTTTCTCTTTTTACCGCTTGGCATAACAAACGTTTATATGTTATTTAATTCATTAATAATATCATCAACCWGACTTAGTATGTCCTGGTCTTCAACCATAGATCTATACTCGGTCATCGGTCCGATGATCATGTCTATTTTGCCCTCACGGGCATATATTTGCGCCAAAAATTTCACAGCGCTTTCATCTTTTTGCTCGGCACCCAAAACCAACTGAAAGCGATTTAACGCTTTCTCATACTGTCCTGACACCACGGAGAATACCGCAAGTGCCAGGTTGGCCTTGACATTGCCAGGTTCTTTCTCAAGAACCTGYCGCAGCATCATAATGCCTTGCATAGGAGCCTGGCTCTGTAAAACAGAACTAATCCCCTCAGCTATCTGCATTTCTATGTTCTCATTGACTCCTTCAACAGCAACATTTTGATTTTCAGCATCAAATGGCACCGTCTTAGGCAGAACCATTATYRCTATGGCCAGTGCCAACGCACTAATCATTGCAATAATCTGCCYTTTTGACAATGAGATCATAAAGGTAACCCTGCAAGGTTACTATACCGGTACGTTGTTCTTTACTTTAGACACAAACGTCTTAGCCGGCTTAAATGCAGGTATATTATGAGCTGGAATAATCAATGTTGTATTCTGAGAGATATTCCTCCCCGTTTTTTCAGCTCTTTTTTTAACTATAAAACTCCCAAATCCCCTGAGATAAACGTTATTTCCTTTCACCATTGCGCCTTTGACCTCATTCATGAATGCTTCTACAGTGGTCTGCACCGCAAGTTTTTCAATTCCCGTCTTCAAAGAGATCTCGTTAACGATATCTGCTTTAGTCATACTATCCAATTTAATGAGTAATTTTATTGGRTGCAAATATACATTTTAAAATAAAATCAGGGCTATCRGATTCRAATGCAATTTTCAGCTCACTTATTAAAGTGGTATAACGYCARRAAAAGAGATCTTCCCTGGCGCAGAACAAARGAACCGTACGMMATMTGGATCTCTGAGATCATCCTACAGCAAACTCGAGTTGACCAGGGCCTTCCCTATTACGAGCGCTTTATTCAAAAATTTCCCACGGTCTATTCATTGGCAAACGCATCASARRACSAGGTGYTSMRWSTSTGGSARGGMYTKGGATAYTATTCAAGAGCMAGGAATTTACACCACRCGGCCAAAAGYATTGTCSATGACTACCATGGAATATTTCCGCGCMACTATGATGAAATCATCMATTTGAAAGGAATCGGATCTTATACGGCMGCGGCAATCTCATCTATCTGCTTTGAYGAACCCAAGGCTGTRGTTGACGGGAATGTATTTCGGGTTCTTTCACGTTTTCATGGAATTGACAAYCCAATTGATTCCRGTGATGGAAAAAAGATTTTTGTTGCRCTTGCCAATGAGGTTATGGACAAGACCTCCCCKGGCGAATACAACCAGGCAATTATGGAATTTGGGGCTTTGCAATGCAAGCCCTCAGCGCCCGATTGYGCCTCCTGTTRTCTCARCGCCAAATGCCATGCWAGYAATACCGGTACCGTAGATCGATTCCCGGTCAAATCGAAAACRATAAAGCAAAAGAAGCGTTATTTCAACTATATAATGCTCGCAGGAGACAGGGGTACATTTTACCAAAAGAGRTCTRAMAAGGATATCTGGAAACACATGTATGAACCSCTACTGATTGAATCAAAWAAATACCTGGCTGMAAACGARATTCTCAATAACARAACCTGGCTCAATRTTTTTAAAAAAGAGGTTGAACCAAAATTAGTGCGATCCGAAACTATTGAGCACAAACTCACTCACCAAACCATTAAMGCCCGCTTTTGGGAAGCCAGCATAGCTTCTGACTCACTGTCTGTTAACTCAGCCTTRGAGGAATTTGAAGAAGGGGAACTCCTTGATATTCCMATCCCGAGATTAATTGAAAAGTATTTAGAACAAAGGCGCGGGAATAAAGAGAACAATAAGCCAAACCTTTATTCGTAAGATTCGTAACTTTGGTATTGGACTAATTGTAATTATGCGAACAATTATCTGTCCCGATTATATAATTTGGTAAAATGTCAGGTGTAAATAAAGTCATCTTAATTGGAAACCTCGGAAAGGATCCGGAAGTAAGGTATCTCGAGAGCAAAGTGCCTGTTGCGAACTTTACGCTCGCTACTAATAGTTCCTGGAAAGATAAGGATGGCAGCAAGAAAGAGCATACAGAATGGCACAATATTGTCCTTTGGAGAGGATCTGCGGAATTCGCCGAGAATTACCTTCGCAAAGGAGACAAGGTATATATTGAAGGRAAACTYAGAACACGTTCATGGGACGATAAGGACAACGTGAAACGATACATGACGGAAGTGATCGGAGATACAGTGACTAAGCTATCYGGRAAAAGGGAAGGGGAAGAAACGCAACCAGYCAATCCGGCGGATAAAGCCCCTCCAACTGCACCTCCTTCCGACAAGCTATCAGATGATTTACCTTTCTAATATTTTTCGGCTATATTTATTCATCATTAGTGTCCTTTCGAACGGTGGTACAACCGAAAGGTCGAATTCTAATTCTCAAATTTGGAAGCGGTAGGAAGTAGTTGCGAGCCCATATTTTGGCTTCTCTTCACCAACTTAAACATCATTCAATCCCTAACACCCGGGATAGTCGGGGCCTTGGCGRCTATTTCTATCTTGCTCYTTTGTTCTGSRCTYATATCAGGAGCTGAGGTCGCRTTTTTCTCGATYGATTCTCCYTTGAAGGAAGARCTAAAAKATCAGRGYWCCCGAARATCGTCRCTAATTTTGGAGCTGTTAGAGARACCCAAAAAGCTGCTTGCYACCATCCTYATTGCCAATAATTTTTTCAACGTTGCAATCGTAATCCTCTCCACCTACGTTAATGTAAACGCTTTCGCATTTGTTGARAATCCATTTCTGAGCTTTGCCATACAGGTCATAGCGATTACMTTCTTAATCCTGCTGTTCGGGGAGGTCATCCCCAAAGTTTATGCAACTCACAATCCGGTTAAATTAGCGGGTATTACCGTATATCCTGTCTTTTTCCTCTCCAGGTTCTTTCGACCATTGAGCTATCTTCTCATCTCTTCAACTTCMTTCATTCACAGCAAGGTCAAGCAGAAGCAACACAATATTTCCGTTGATGAGTTGTCCGATGCTTTGGAGCTGGCAGATGATGAAACGCTTGAGGAAGAGCAGATTCTYAAAGGTATCGTCAAATTTGGCAGCACGGATGTGAAACAGATCATGAAACCCAGAACCGACGTTATTGCCATTGAAAYGGAAACGSCATATAACRAAGTAATCGRGATCATCCTTGACAACGGCTTCTCTCGTTTGCCGGTTTATGAGSACACCCTCGACCAGGTCAAAGGTGTGCTGTATATCAAAGATCTCCTGCCAGGMTTGGAACTGAGCGCAGAGAACAAGCCAACAGTATCATTCATTGAGAAGAAAAGTGGGAAATGGCAATCTCTGATAAGGACACCTTTTTTTGTTCCTGAAAACAAAAAGATAGACGACCTCTTAAAAGAGTTTCARGAACGAAAAATTCACCTTGCYATAGTCGTAGATGAGTACGGAGGCACATCTGGAATAGTGACTCTTGAAGACATAATAGAGGAAATTGTGGGAGAGATTAGTGATGAATATGATGACGATGAATTTGCCTATTCTAAATTAGATGACCGCACGTTTGTATTTGATGGGAAAACAGCGTTAAACGATCTGTATCGCACCCTCGACATTGAGGGATCAAAGTTTGAAGAAGAAAAAGGTGAGTCAGATACCCTGGCAGGATTTATYATTGAATTAGAGGGTAAGATTCCAATGAAAAATGAAAGAATAACCTTTGAAAACTACCTCTTCACAATTGAGGCAGCRGATCGAAGAAGAGTCAAGCGTGTTAAAGTTACTATCTTACAAAAGGATGAAGCTGCTAAAAGTTCCCAGGAGTAATTTGATCTGTTTAGCTGCAATTCTCATCATGGCAGGTTGCGATGATGGGTTCACRCCCAGGCCATGGGGGTTTTTYAGAATTGATCTTCCGGAAAAAACCTACCGTACTTTTGAGTCTGATTGTCCTTTCAGTTTCGAATATCCAGAATATGCCGTGGTGGTGGAACACAGTAGTRCATCTTCCWTGCCTTGTTGGCTTAATCTTGAGTTTCCCACGTTTCAAGGCACCCTGCATCTCAGCTATTTCGAGGTGAACAGTGAAGACTATGGCGACCAATCATTTCCCATTCAAAAACACCTTGAGGATTCTCGAAAACTGGCGATGAAGCACACAGTCAAAGCTCACGCAATCCTTGAAGAGATGATTGCAAATGAGGAAAATGATGTGTACGGGATSCTATACAATATTGAGGGTCTGAAYACTGCATCCAGCCTTCAATTCTATTTAACCGACAGCACGGATAACTTTCTTAGAGGTGCACTGTATTTTAACGTCGCACCTAGAAATGACTCGCTGGCTCCGGTTATTAACTTCATCCAGGAGGATGTGCTTAAATTCGTGGAGTCATTTCGCTGGAAATAAGCAAGGGCAAAAGCGGCCAGGGTTTAGCTTCAGTGATATTTGAGCTTGTTCAGGAAATAGATCACYGCTGCAAGCAAAAGCATTGCTCCRGATTGGTGGAGGAYAGCTARTCCGGTAGGYACCATAAAAACGAGMGTAGCCACACCCAAACCAAATTGAATCAGCACCAATACGACAATTGACCACAGTCCATTTCGCTGCTCTCTGCTRAGATCAAGTTTGTTGCACAATAGCCACAACCAMACCACCAGTCCGATCACMAGGTAGGCGAGATATCGGTGAACGAATTGAACACCGGCCAGGCCCTCAACAAAATTCTTCCACCAGGGTTCCAATGTTGTGATCGCTTCTGGAAACCAGGCTTCGCCCATCCTGGGAAATGTRTTGAATATRAAACCAGCTCTTAATCCKGCTACAAAGGCTCCGTAAATAATTTGGAGAAGGATCAAACCCAGGAGGAGTTTGGTYACYTTGCCCACCCTGCYGGRTAGCRTATCAGCCATTTTTTCATAGGATAGCCCAAAGGCGACCCATAGAATATAACCCAGTAAGATCGTAGCTGTGATCAAATGTGCCGCAAGGCGGTAGTGACTTACMTGGGGGTTGTCCACCAAGCCACTTGCTACCATGAACCATCCTAAAAATCCTTGGAAACCCCCTAAAAAGAACATGATAAGCAGCTGCCTTTTGAGATCTGRATTGAGCCATCTCTTCTTAAGAAAAAACAGAAAAGGAAYAATGAAGACTATTCCAATGAACCGGCCCAACATGCGGTGGATATATTCCCACCAGAATATGCTCTTAAAATCCTCAAGGGTGAAATCAGAATTGATCTGCTGATATTCTGGAAATGTTTGATATTTACCAAAYGTTTCCTGCCARTCTGCATCTGATARAGGTGGAATAGTTCCCATGATAAGTTTCCACTCAACCATGGACAATCCCGAATGTGTGAGCCGTGTAATACCACCAATAACGACCWTTGAGAATACCAGGAAAGCYCCNNCGTATAAMSMSATTAAAATGGTTTTTTGGTGTTTTTTGGCATTCATCTTGTGACGAAATTACTAATCTTAGCCATACACATCAGATGAACAATAGAGTATTTAATTTCTCGTTTCATATAACAATCGCCTTTATCTTTAACCAGYCATGAAAGCCACTCTTTCCATWATTCTCTGTTTGCTTTTTAYAAAYRTCYWYGSGCAGGAASMAWCCRYGRSYACAAGYRCAACTGATYCTAARAAYRGATCATTTTCTCTCGGCATTAGAAGTACCCAAAGCYTATTYGGSTCYASTGGYTATSCYGGAATGGGATTTGGBGGACAATTCMGAATTCGCCTCGGTAAAAAATTAAATACYGAGTGGTTCGCTGATCATATTAAAACTGACYTGGGTGGYGTGGGACATCGGGAGACTGCACATATTGGCTGGTCSGTAATGTTTTATCCTTTCAACTCAGAAGTTGAAAAAGGCGCTTTCCTGCCGTACATTTTAGCGGGGCATTGTTTTGAYTTCGCVAAAATYAACGGATACCAGCACAAAGGTGATGCWACVATCAATACCGRGTTTGAAACAAAGCGYTGGACTTCAGCCGTACAAGTCGGGCTTGGAGCGAGCTATCATTTAACCGACCGTTTTGATATRTCGTTTTCTGCTCAGTATATGAGCCATTTGGGTAACGAGCTGCATGCGCAGGAGGCAGAAGCTCTCAACGGAATTGGCAATCATCTTTTCAACGACACTGACCAAAACCAACTCGCATTGGAAGGCCACCTTTTATTGGCATTTAGCCTGAATTATATAATCGCCAGTAAATCCAACCTGAAATCTTAGCTAGATGTGGCGTATAATAATTGCCTTCATTGTCCTTCCCTTAATTGCTTTTTCCCAAGAHGAATCGGAGCAATATATTGACCGCGGACTCCTTAGAGCTCAAGGGAATATTGCAATGGGTTCTYTTCTAAAAAGCTCCTCTAGCTCCACATATTACATATCCGGAGACCTGGAATATTATACTTCAAGAAATATCTCCGTCAAAGGCAGTTCAAACTTCTTYCTGGGTGGRTCKCAAAACRAYTATCTGATTTTTACYAAAAACCACTCGATTCTGGTYGGKGCCCTTTACCATTTTAARACCAAGGGSAATTTTGATCCTTTTATTGGMKTAGAACCCGGATTCAATTTGTCTCAGCTGGAAGTGAATAAGGACATCAGGACATTAGATGCGATAGTCACASCCTCAACATTCCCMGCAACCGTGAATCCCATATTTGTCACCTCAGCGGGTTTTAATTATTACGCCAATAAGTACTTCAGCCTTTTTGCCAATGTCCGCCTGGTACAGGGAAAGCACTTTTCAGACATTACTGCTGTGTCTCTCAATGAGGTCAAATTCTCTTTTGGCCTGGGTTGGCATCTGTGGGTACGCAAGGGATATTGCAATTTCGCCAAACCTGTGGCTTTGTAATCTAATTTCATCAGGGAGTGTATTTTTCCTACCTTTGCCKCACCATTYCTCACCACCAAAACACATCAGATGAAGACCAAACTAATAACACTCGCATTATTTGTATTTGCCGCAATTGGATCCACGTTGGCCCAACCAATACTYATTAGAGGTCCATATCTGAATACCGGAACAACAAGCAGYATGGTTGTTAGGTGGAGAACAGATGTCTCCTCAGATACCAAACTATGGTATGGCACCTCAATGGACACCGCTTCTATGGTGAGCATAATTGATGTATCCTCTGCAATAGAYCATGAAGTGAATGTCACTGGACTTGCTGCGAGCACAAAATATTTTTACGCAATCGGGACCACYACGGATATGCTGGCTGGAGCTGATAGTGGACATTACTTTATGACTTCTCCTCCAGCAGGAACAAAACARCCAATTAGAATATTGGCTATGGGTGATATYGGTACGGGAAGCACCAAACAAACYGCTGTAAAGGATGCATATCTGGATTATACCAATAACGCGCAYACVGATGTTTGGATCTGGTTGGGAGACAATGCYTATAACGACGGRCGTGATGCMGATTTTGATGCCAATACATTCCCYATGTACCCGGATATATTCCCRCGAACRGTTCTATGGCCTTCGCTCGGCAACCATGATTATGGKTCTTTGCATCCGATCTCACCAGACGGTCCTGGGCCATATCTGAATATGTTTACGTTACCGACTGCGGGAGAAGCGGGAGGAACGGCAAGTAATGACGAAGGTTATTATTCATATGATTATGGAAACGTRCACTTCATCTCCATCAATTCAGAAGATTATTCATGGTCCGGATTTCCTCCTAACATTACGATTACACACAATCCGGMCATGTTGACCTGGCTCGAARATGACCTGACCAACAATACCAACAAGGATTGGATCATCGCCTATTTCCACGCCRCYCCCTATGCTGAYGGCACGCAYAGCGAAGCTTATTCGGGGTCTGACCCCATWAAAATAATCGATGGAACCATAATGCGRACCATGAGAGATTAYTTHGTTCCAATCCTGGAAAATCATGGTGTTGAYCTKATMYTGGCWGGGCACAGTCATGATTATGAGCGATCKTATTTTACYTAYGGCAATTACGGCTCAGGAGGTCCATATCCCCCTGACTCYACTGTTTTGGATGCMGGCACGGGAAGATTATCTGATGGRGCWCCTTATCAAAAGTTCACAACCGGACCAAATGCCAATAAGGGTGGTGTGTTTTGCGTCATCGGCAGCTCTGCTAAAACCGGAGATTTTGTTGATGACGGCCCYCTCAATCACGAACTTATGATTTTTGATGAYTACCGGCTGGGCTCAMTGYTMATTGAAGTTGACGACGACCAACTGAATGCCTATTTTATTGATACTTCTGGAACKGCCTGGGACAATTTCACYATTATRAAAATTGGSTTAACAGGAAATACGGCACCKWCTGCYGTTGATGACAGTGCAAGTACMGAYACYTCRAYRGCTGTTTTGATAGATGTACAATCAAATGATAGCGACCCTGAAGGAAATCCATTGACAACCACCATTGTAACAGCACCAAATAATGGTACGGCAACCGTGATCGGAACTTCTGTAGAATACACTCCGAACGCCGGGTTTACTGGTACAGATACCATAGTGTACAGCATTTGTGATAATGGAGCACCCCCACTTTGCGACAATGCTACAATAATCATTACGGTCATTGCAGGCACAAATACGGCCCCTACTGCCGTTGATGATCTTGCAAGTACTGATACGTCTACAACGGTTCTAATTGATGTTCAAGTGAATGACAGTGACCCTCAAGGAAATCCATTGATAACTGCCATTGTATCAGGGCCCAATAACGGAACAGCTACAGTTATTGGCACATTAGTGGAATATACTCCCAATGCAGGCTTCTCGGGTATGGATACTATCGTATACAGTGTTTGCGATAATGGAACACCTCCCCTTTGCGACAATGCTACAATAATTATAACGGTGGTTGCTGGAAATGTAAGTGTCCGCTTTGAAGAGATGTACGCCTCAGATATCTCAATTTTCCCTAACCCATTTACCGGAGAGGTAACATTGGAGTACAGATTGTTTAAACGCCAGGACGTCTCATTAGAAATCTATGACCTAAGCGGCAAACTTGTACATACTGTTGTTGACGTGAACCAAACGACAGGAGTGTACAAATACACCGTTCATGCGGAGCAAGCAGGCCTCGTTGCGGGAAGTTACCTGCTTCAGTTCAAAACGGAGGGAACATCAAACGTTCAGAAGATCATAAAACTCTAAAAAGAGTACTTGTAGCGCCCCTGGATTGGGGGCTTGGCCATGCCACACGGTGCATACCGATCATTCGGGAACTGGTCAATGAAGGAGCAGAAGTGCTCATTGCAGCAGATGGTGGAAGCCTGACCCTACTCCAGGAAGAATTCCCAGATCTGGAAACCATTCACTTTCCCGGATACAGAATGCGTTACTCCGGTAACAGGACCATGAATCTTCAGGTGTTTTCGAATGTTCCAAAGATATTTTACCAGATCTATATAGAACACAGGAGGCTCAAAAAACTCATTACAAAACACCAGCTGGATGCGGTAATATCGGATAACCGATATGGATTATGGTCTAAGAAGACTTACTGTGTGTTTCTTACACACCAAGTGTCCATTCTCTGCCCCTCCCGATTAAAATTCCTCGAGCCTATTCTGGAGATTATTACAGGGTTTTTCATCGGCAAATACGACCGCTGCTGGGTGCCAGACGTAAAGGATACGAACAACCTATCAGGCGACCTGTCTCATAGGCGCAGATTGCCTTCACTAAAGTTTATCGGCCCGCTTTCGCGCTTCGCCAATGCAAACGGCGCTACTTCTGAAAAAAAGTTTGATCTGATGGTAACACTTTCGGGGCCCGAACCACAGCGCTCCATTTTTGAAAAACTAATAATGGGTCAATTGGACGGGAGTAAATTAAATTCGATTATCGTGCGGGGACTACCTGGGAAATCGACTTCCAGGCTAAACGGAATGGCGATCCACAATCATCTCAATTCGGAAAAAATGTATGAGGCAATGCTCAGCTCAGATGTTGTGTTAAGCAGGCCAGGATACTCCACTATTATGGACCTTGCAGCCGTGGGAAAAAAGGCTGTATTCGTACCGACACCAGGACAGACAGAACAAGAATACCTGGCAAAAACCCTTAAGGAACGGGGTTTATTTTATTCTGATGAGCAGGATGGGTTTGACCTGGAACTTGCCCTGGCTGAATCAAATAAGTATAGCGGAATAAAATTCAGGTCCGATCCTTCACTGCTAAAGGACGCCGTGCAGAAATTGCTCTCTAGGATATAGACCGCTGACGAATAGCCTCATACAGTATCACTCCAGCAGCTACGGAGACGTTCAAGGATTCAATCTGTCCCTTAATCGGTATCCCCGCTACGTGGTCTGCCAGATCAAGACATGCCYTGGATATTCCGGTTTCTTCCGATCCTAAAATGAGGGCCACCGGTTGATTCAAGTTTGTTTTATAAATGTCGTTCTTGCCCTGTTCCGTACAGGCAATCWCACTAAGGCCACTGTCCTTTACCATTTTTACCGCATCAATTAGCTCCCTGGTCCTGCAAACGGCTATCACGTTGAGGGCACCTGCCGAAGTTTTTATTGCATCAGCTGTGACTCTTGCACCTCCACTTTCAGGAATAACGATCGCATCTACCCCGGCACATTCYGCAGTTCGGACAATGGCACCAAAGTTTCTAACATCAGTGATCCCATCCAACAATAATATCATAGGGTCTTTACCACTCTCATATATCGTGGGGAGCACATCCTCCAACCTGGCATAAGCAATTGGCGAGATATAGCAGATGACCCCTTGGTGGGTCTTCCGTGTCAAACGGTTGAGGCGATCAGAAGGCACACGCTTCAAATGCAATTTCCGCTCGTAGATAAGATCCATAAGCTCGTTGAGGTTTTCTCCTCTTAAGCCCTTTTGAATCAGGATGCTGTCAATTTCTTTACCCGCCCTAATCGCCTCCATTACAGGGCGCATCCCAAAGACCATTTGGTCATTCTGATCTGGCTTTTGTTTATCTCTCATAATATGTGCGAAATGCTAAACCATAAATTCTAAACCCTGAATTACAAATCTGAAATTGTCAATATACAATTCCTTGCCTCCAGGCATCAACGGCATGAAACCAGCTGTTCTTATATGTTGCAGAACGGCTTAAGCGGTAATCATTGTCCGAAAATGGATTGTCGACTTTAAAGAAAGTGAAGTTAACAGAGGTAATATTCCCCTCTTCTCCATAGGTCCAACTCTCCGAGTTTGAACTTTTGTAAACCACATCCGGAGGACCATAAACTACGAATATCATCCCACGATCTGATTTCCATCCTTCTAAATATGATGAAAAATACTTATTGGCCTCCTCTACCCGCCCGTAAAAATGCTTAATTATCTTTCTTCCCCTATCAGGATTTCCGGTTACGTTTAGCCAAAAGTTATCCACGGCCAGTTTCTTGTTATCCAATAACTTCATTTCAGAGTATTCCTGCCTTGTAGTAATATATCGCAACGGACCTATGAGCTCTTCGGGTTCTGTAAGCTTGGGAAAATCATTGTCATAGACGAAGAAGGTCAGCCCCCCATTATTTGCTGTATCAGATATGAGATGGTAAATCCCCGCTCTGCGAAAAGTCATCGACATCTTGCCCTCATCCAGGTGTAAATTAGCAAGACTATCCGGTTTCGTCCTGAACTGTGGTTGGGACTTGACTGAAAACGGTGGTGATGAAATAGGGAAAGTTGGTTTGTAGTATTTGAGCAACAATCTCTCTACACCTTCAAGTTCAGAAAGGACCTTCACTTCTTCACGCTCACTCAAATAATTCTTAAACAAAGGTCGGTCAACTGATCTCTTATACACCAAAAAGGACTGACCATTTGCAACCCCGTCTTTGTTGATATTGATAAAGGACCTCACCGTCTGCTTTCTCTTAGCATCCGAAATTGCCACCTCCAACAAGAATTTTCCGGAAGCTGGTGTTTTGAATTTTATCTCCTTTAAAATTGCAGATTTCGCCTCCGCCTTACTGGGTGTGTAGCGGAATGTGGCGCTATCAAGAATGTCTTTGGACTCAAAGGACGCCAGCAAGTTATAGTGGATGGAATAGGATGCCGAAAACGCATCATTGCCATCTTCCCTACTGAACAGCAGCTCCCTTGGCTTGATATAACAGAATACTTTTGATGCTGTATCCGATAGATGATAAACCTTGTACTTAGGGTGCAGGATACCAGATTCTTTCCAATAGAGATAGGAGAGGTTTTGGTTGCTGAGACGAGTTGTAGAATAGCAACCCGCCAATAGTAGAATAAGAAAAACGACGCACAGATTTCTCATTCAATTCCTTCCTCTTCGGGCTTATCAATTTGCACCGAGCCAACGTTTTCATCCGTGACAGCTCTTTGGAGCAGAGTTTCAGGAAGGCTCTTTGAAGTCTTCACACCTAATAACTTTATATTCTCTGTTTTTCTGACCAAATTGTCCTTGCCTGTAGATAACTTATTCATCGCTCCATCATAGGACTTTTTAGCGTCGTTTAATTTTTTTCCTACACCAATGAGGTCTTCTACAAAGCCAACAAATTTATCATAAAGGGCACCTCCTTGTCTGGCTATTTCAAGAACGTTCTTTTTTTGATCTTCTTGCTTCCATATTGAGGAAACCATAGATATCGTCGCCAAAAGTGTACTRGTSGGCACTATAACAATATTCTTCTTTTCCACTGCCCAAGCCAYTAGATCCGGATCYGCCTGTATTGCCAACATGAATGCAGGCTCAATYGGYACAAACATCAACACGTAATCAGGGGAATTTATTTGATACAACTTTTGATAATTCTTTGAACTAAGATCTTGCACATGCYTCCTAACGCTTRCTAYATGTKCCTTTAAKTGTCTTTCCTTTTCCTCYTCATCCTCGCTTTGATAATAATTAGTATAGGCGGTTAACGAAACCTTAGAATCWATTATCAAACATTTRKCCTCWGGYAGATTAATTATTACATCAGGCCTTTTATGTTTCCCTTCTTCGTCCTGGAACGAACCCTGAGTTGAATAATGAAGYCCGTTCGTGAGGCCCGCTTTCTCAAGTATCATCTCCAACTTAAATTCKCCCCAATCCCCTTGAATCTTGGAATCTCCTTTTAACGCTTTTGTTAAATTAACGGCATCCTCACTAATTTTAATATTCAACTCACTCAAGTTTTTAATCTGTTGTGCGAGTGTAGATCTTTCCTTGGTGCCTTGGATGTATGTTTCRCTAACCTTTTTTTCAAAATCTTTTATTCGAACYCCTAGAGGTTCAAGAATGTCTTTCAAATTACCTTTGTTCTGCTCCGTAAATTTCTTTGATGTTTCATCCAATRTTTTTGTAGCCAGGTTTTCAAATTGGATTCTTAATTTTTCTTCCTGCTTTGCACTCTGTTCCTGGAGCGTTTCAATTTGTTGATCCTTGGCGGCTATTTCCCTGTTTAATTCAATAATAGTTTGCACTTGGTCTCCAGAAGATGCGCTTTGTTTCTGATTCAATAAGCGGTATCCCACCGTGGCAATAGCGGCAAAAATCAAGATGAGCAGTATAAGAATAAGAGTCTCCATCAGAAATTGGTAAATTCAAGGTAAAGTTAGAAAAATTGGGTGTCCAATTAGTTGGTAATTGTGCGATAAGACCACTTATTTACATAGACTAACCACTTTCCTCTAATAATGAACCGAATTCTAATTACMGGTTTCAATTCATGTCGGCAATTTCGTATCTTGRGATATATTAACAATAGSTCYCTMAACATTMAACAGGGCAGATGAAAAAGACAATCAACTCTTTGCTARTGATTTTCTTTGCCRGCACMGTGACYGGRCAGGGTTTGCTTTCAAATTGGTCTTTTGAAAATAATATGCAATTGAATTGTCAGGGTTGGTATGACGGATGTGGAAACGAGCTAACGATCAGTTGTGACACATTCTCCTATTGCCAGGTTAGATTCCGCAATGTATCACCCTCGATGATTCCGGAGGAGATGTGGAGTTTAGAACTGGTAGCCGGTATGATAGAAGGATTTGCAGAAACATATATCACCGGACAAATCGGCACCAACATATATAAGCTTACATACATGATGAAGTCTCCAGGCTGGCTTGGTTCTGTATCAATTGGCACACTGTATCAAAATCAATTTATTGCCAGCAAGACCTTAACTGACACCTCGTCAATATGGAAGTCTTTTGAATTCACTGATACATTAACCACCCAAGCGACGGATACCATAGTGATACGGCTCTCTGCTGGATTGGGAGATTTTTGTATTTGCACATCCTATTTTGATATGGTTGCGCTAAATATTATTAACCCACCAACATCTCTGGATGGAACAAACCGATTTACCAAAGACCTTTTGAATATTTATCCAAACCCGACCTCAGCGTTTATTACGGCAACAGACTTAAATGAAGCTCATATTACGAAGCTCTCAATCTTCAATATTCTTGGAACTAAAATGCAAGATATACAGATACGCAACCATCAGATTGACCTCTCACATTTACCAGATGGCGTATACTTTCTTCAGCTTGAATCTAAAGAAGGGATTGTGACGAGAAAGGTGGTGAAGCGGGCGGGGTAAATCGAACAGCTGTCCGTAGCACATGCTACGCCGCTACTACATTCCCAATCCAACGTCTAAAAATTGCTCACAATCCCAAAATGCACCTTTGCGGCTTTCAAATCAGGGGGATTGCCGAGCTGTTGCCCGATCGCATAGTTGATACTGAAGATGCCTGCCTTTGTTTCAAAGCTAATACCCGCACCATAACCGTAAGGAGTATCTACCCATGTGTCACCCCGCACTCTATTGATCTCATTTTCGTAATATGCACCGTTAAAGAATACATAGAGAAACGAATTTTGCTCTAACAAATAGCGGTACTCAATATTGTAAGTAGCATAAGAAGAGGCAAAAATGGTTTCTTCGTCAAAGCCACGCAATGTGGCCAGTCCCCCCAAGCGGTAAAGTTCGTTGACAAACATTGATTTACTGCTCCGATATCCACCGGCCAATCCAAGATGCAACACATTTCTTCCCGAAAGGGGAATAAAACCATCGATTGTGGCTACCCCYTCATATTCCGTACTCYTGGTATCCACCGAATCCRGGTTKATTTCCGGATCATTCCTAATTCGCTTGGTGCCCGCCCCGCCTTGAATRGAAGCGGCAATTCCCTTTCGTGGATTCAAAGCGTAATCCAATTTACGCACGCTGTAGCCCAAACCATATAAAGTGCTCTTCACATTGYTGTATATWGAMGCTGCACTGCTCTTGCTCAACACCCGCGTTTCTTTATTGTGTACATAAACCTTGAGCGCATTACCTCCTCTCAATAAATACTGTAAGCCGGCGGTTGTGAACAAGTCCAGGTATAGGGTGTCTTTCTTGTAGAGTTTRAAATTCAGRTCAACCCCGAAAGGTGTAGAGAGGACGAAAGGATAGATCARATGGATATTCAAATCYTGTGTTCTGGGCTGCAGGCTTCGCCARTTGAAATCRATCAATTCTCCCCTGCCAAATGAGTTGAGYARTTTCARCTCTGCT
This sequence comes from Flavobacteriales bacterium, assembly GCA_002400975.1. GTDB lineage: Bacteria > Bacteroidota > Bacteroidia > NORP154 > NORP154. The sequence continues at coordinate 32,737 of NVRW01000012.1, forward strand.
TCACCCGTTACCARCAGCTTRCTGGTGGCCTTRCTTCTGGGCAAAAAYCCAACCARGCCSGTAAACCTACTGGCCTTTTTGCTYTCTAAGTTCAATACAAGTGTTGTAGACTTATCRGTGAATTTCACCTGCGCTGGTTTGCTTTCCTTCAAAAACGGCAACTCCCTGATACGCGCAGAAATCTCACCAATCAATCGCTCGTTGTAGATATCTCCTGGTTTAATGCCTAAATAACTGTGCAGGTATATCGGTGAAATATTTGCTTTTCCGACAATCTGTACAGAATCAATCTTGTACAGGCTATTGGTCGTAACCAATAAAGAAGCGGAAATACTCTTGTCCTCAATTTGCACATGGTCCAGGCGCACAGCAGCAAAAGGATAACCGTGGTTCTCRTAGTGATCCAGAATCGACTCCTGAAGATCTTGCAATTGTTCATGGTTAAAGGGTTTCTTTTGGTAGAGCTTATCGCGGTAACCAATTCGGGACAAGACACCTTCGTCAACCTGGTTGGCATCAATCTGCGCCCACTCGTAAACGCTTCCCTGATTGATGAACGCCTTTAACCTAACGGTATCATAGTCCAGGCTATCGAATGAAGCTGCCAGGTATCCCATACCATAGAGCTCCGACAGGTACAATTGGACTGCCCGATGTCGACTAAGACTATCCGAAAACTTGTTCACATAAGCTATGTCGTCACGTAATTCTGTTCCCKGAACTGCCTCGATCTCCAAAYGGTAGGAATTTTGGGCCTTTGACTGGAGACCAATCCACAGGAGACATAAAAGCAGTATTGAGCGGGTMTTTCCCAATTCAGTTATCGATTTTATCAGATTCAACCAAACARCGCGTATTTACCCATTTGCCATRCCATTCCTCYCGTTTWATCGCTTTTCCTCCAGCGTCAACGAACTCCCCCTTACTATTTCTCTTGATAATCTTGCACCGACCACTGGTCACTGCTTCTTTTACAATTGATATCAAAACCTCCTCGGCTACACCGGGGTTTTCCCTGTTCACCAYCGCACCAACCTGGTTGTTCCAAAGATCCATTGTATTGGCCATRGCATCAGGCAGGTCACCATCTTCGTCCYTGCGCTTTYTAAAATCTTTCTCATTACCCTCTTCGTGWGCGATACCCAATTTCAACGCCTTTTTCTCTTTGATGYGCTGGCACAGGGAAGCCATCCAAAAGCAATGTCTGAAAGCATCCACCTGACCTCCATTGGCAAAGCCATCCAAATCAGGTGAATCTTCTTGCTTTTCAGCGATTTCCCTGGCACGTACAGAAGCCYTAAGTGTTCTCCCCGCTATAAAYGGGTGGGTGAGKACCCAGMCCTTCTCAGGGCCAGAGAGTGAAAAGAACYTTTTGATCTTWCCTTCCTGRGCCCARGCGTTCGAMGTTGCGAATRAACAACMCAGTAAAATCGTAAATTTATAGATGGTAGCCGACATTTGATTATCAGGAGATGCTTCTTATCTTTGTTAGGAACTGGTCCAGATCAACGTTTTGGGCGATATCCTCGAATATAAGAATAAACRGTTTCCCATGAACGTTAACGCGCTTCCTCCCATCCTTATTATCTTCTTTCTTCTGATTGGGTTYACGCCCGSMAGGAGTCAAARTGSRGAATTCGAGCCTGTCAAACGYCATTGTCAGTATGTTAAGCATCATTTCGCCAATAAGTCGTCAWCACCRGTGAARAYCGAATCCTTCACTAYAAAGAGCAGAAGTGACACCATMGATATTCTTAACTACACGTTGAACTTGAACATAACGGATTTTTCAGGGCAAACTATCCAGGGCAATTGCGAGATTGATTTTGTCTCAAAAATGGCWGGGGTTTACCARGTCTCTTTGGATTTATTGTCCATGAACATCGACTCAATTACTTCAGGTAACACRATGTTGAGTTTTACTTATAATGATACATTGCTCAAGATATCATTGCCTGCAATGCTCAACGATGGCGACAGCTCAAAAGTGATCATCTACTACAATGGCGCTCCTGCAAAGGATCCATCAGACTGGGGAGGATTCTATTGGCAAGGTGGCTATGCATTCAACCTCGGCGTTGGGTTTGAATCAATYCCCCATAATTTCGGCAGAGCCTGGTTCCCTTGTTTTGACAATTTTGTAGAACGTTCCACCTACACCTTTAATATCACTACAGCCGGYGGGAAAAATGCTAAATGCAATGGGGCATATCTGGGRTTTACCCAATTARATGGTGATACAATCATTAATCATTGGCAGTTGGACAATGAAATMCCCACATACCTCGCTTGCGTCGCGGTAGCGGAATATGAAACGGTTAATATGGTTCACAATGGGYTGAATGGCCCGATTCCCATTARGTTGTATGCAMGGGCCGCCGATACGAACAATGTGCGTTCMTCTTTCGCRAACTTAACGGATGCTGTTGCKGCTTTTGAGCAGGGTTATGGTCCGTATCAATGGRYCAAGGTGGGKTATTCAATAGTGCCMTTTAATAGCGGTGCGATGGAACATGCCAGYAATATTGCCTACCCCCGYKATGCCGTGGATGGYACCCAGGATGAAGACCATCTAATGGCACATGAATTGGCGCATATGTGGTGGGGTGACCTCGCCACCTGTGAAACTGCTGCTGATATGTGGTTRAATGAAGGAATGGCAACATTCTCAGAATTCCTGTTTAGTGAATAYCTCTAYRSCTCCGRGRTATACCGAAAATTGGTTCGGGATAACCATGAAAGKGTAATTCACCTTGCACATTTGCGCGACTCGGGACGATATGCACTCAATGCYATCCCRYTAGACGTYACATATGGAGAACAAGTTTATAATAAAGGGGCTGATGTGGCCCATACTCTTCGGGGATATATGGGAGACTCCCTKTTCTTTGGTGGACTTAARTCCTTTCTTGTCGAMAATAAACTCAGTCACATGAACTCYTAYATGCTTCGAGACCATCTAACTCAATATTCAGGGATTAACCTTTCTGACTTCTTCGACAAATGGGTGTTTAATGTGGGCTGGCCGCACTTTTCAATTGACTCYYTRWCYATTTCRCCGAACGGKCCGAACTTCGATGCGATGGTTTATGTGAAACAAAAGCTACTSGAAACAGATTAYTATTGYAGCGAAGTTCCCCTGGAAATTACSTTTTTYGATGCRAATTGGAACGAATACACGCAGACCCTTTCAGCATCCGGGCCACTGACYTCACAATCGTTCAGYGTTCCTTTCAACCCRATATAYACTGCGATCAATTATTAYAATAAGATCTCCGATGCAGTTTCCAGCGATGTTCAAACACTCTCCTCACCTGGCGTTTACAACTTTGTGAAGGGTGYAGGTGCRCATATGACATTTACTGTAAATGCGATMACGGATTCTGCACTTATCAGGGTAGAACACAATTGGACCCACCCTGATCCYATMWYAGGTSYTACGAARTAYAAACTTTGTCCCAATCGGTATTGGAAAGTAGATGGCATCCTACCTGCTGATTACGCCATTACCGTAAAGGTGCAATACGATGGAAGGAAAAGCTCAACTAACTACTATGACCACGACCTCTTCACCGATCCAGGCGACCATGAAGACAGCCTGGTGGTTCTTTACAGAACAGGTGCAGGTGACAACTGGACTGAATGGCCTTACTATACCAAAATGATTATTGCTCCCAATGACGAAATGGGTCAAATTGTACTGGATTCTTTTGTACTTGGGGAATATGTTTTTGCTCTGAAGGGAACAGAATTCATTGGYAGCACYTAYVTYTCARRTATTRMCCAYGTTTCTTGCAATGGTGCATGCGATGGRTCRGCCACCGTGGTTGCTGACGGAGGTGTGGGACCTTACTCTTTYCTGTGGAATGATCCAGCTGCGCAACAAACGAGCATGGCCGTAGGATTATGCGGTGGCGATTACACTGTCTTAGTGATCGACGCTGACGGTGATACGGTAAGTCTTTCCCTTTCAATTTCTGAGTTGGATTCACTTAGTGGTTATACAACAGAAACCCTGGAGTCATGCCCCGGATGCAATGATGGAATCATTGCTTTTACGGCCCGAGGCGGCGCGACTCCATACACTTACCAATGGAATGATGGGAATAACCAAACKACATTTAACGCGACAGGTCTGTCAAATAGCGGAGTCTATAMACTTGTGCTGACTGATGCCAATGGGTGCACTTACACGGCTTCAGGCCTGTCWGTRGGCGARGAAGAAWTRRYYSYAAGRRSSCYSGACATTSTRCTTTCMCCCAATCCMACTTCARACGRYTTTACGATCWCCTCGTTACAAGGCGCATTYCAAAGCAACTCAWTATTAMAGGTCTCCGATATCAATGGCAAAACGGTGBTTCAAAGGAAGATCCARAAGGGGAGTCACCTTTTAACTGTACAGACCAAAAACTGGGCTAYTGGAATTTATCTGGTCACCATTCAAAATAGTGAGGGCGTATTGTTTTCGGATAAGTTGATCTACACCCGGGATTAGATAATCCCATGCAGGGAGCCCCCTTTGGCCCCAAGAGCATCCACTCTCTTTTCAATCTCAGGATCTAATTCTAAAGGAGGTGCATGATGCGGTTTTACCCTCGCATCTATGATTAGGGATCCTTCACAACCCCAATGTTTGGCTCTAATAAAACTTCCTACTCCATGTACATCCTCTGCCGGATTGCTTCTGGTAAAGGTTACCCACAGAAAGTTGTTGAGTGTCTCCACCACAAAATCACTATCGTCAACAACAACGAKTAGTGGYGTACCTTCCATGCTCAAGGTGGAAAGTTTATTTGACAAATCACCCATCTCCCGTTCAGCAGTAGCACCGTCTACATACCCAGTTRCCTGAATGCATATTGCTCCYGGAAATACAACCCTGGGKTTTGAAAAGCCCGTAGGCAAARTAAAGTCCGTGGGAACTTCTCCCGAGAGGTTTCTTCTCGGGTTGCCCACCGCCGCGATTACCAATTTGGAACCAGCATTGAGGCCAGTTCCGCTATAATCCAAGGTGTCGATGGTGGCATTGGTATAGAAATGCAAGTCTCTTTTCCAGTCAACCCTTTCCAGCATATGGGTCATGAATGCCTGAATATCGTCCACGGAAAGCTGTACACTGTCTTCCTTAGCAGCGATAAACAGATATTTGGCCAACGACATTTGTCCAAATCCCAGGATGTGGTTGGCAATSGTCAGCAACTCTTGCGGTGCTTGTTGCTCTGCRTAGGGTGTRTATCGTTCACTGCCCAAGGCCAATAACAGAGGGTGAACACCCGCCGCATCAACTGCATTCACCTCATGCAGTCCAGCGATCTCCCTGGGGAGCATTGGTCCKGTWATCTCATGAATGAGCTTCCCGAACTGAGAGTCTTCCTGGGGTGGGCGACCGACTACCGTAAACGGCCAAATACCGTCTTTTTTGGCATAAACATTTGTAATCTTCATTACCGGAAAATCATGTGTAAGGCTGTAGTATCCCAGGTGATCACCAAAAGGCCCTTCTGCTTTATTTTCGCCTGGAAACACCTCTCCCGTGATTACGAAGTCAGCCTCTGCCGAGATCACATGACCATCCACATAACCATACCTGAACCGTCTTCTGTTCAACAGTCCCGCAAAGGTAAGCTCGGAGATTCCCTCTGGTAAGGGCATTATGGCTGCCATAGTATGCGCTGGTGGTCCACCGACGAATATACTTACCTTCAAGGGCTGACCCTGGGCATTGGCCTTTGCCTGGTGAACACCAATTCCCCTGTGAATTTGGTAATGCAAGCCAACTTCCTTATCCACATCATAATCATTTCCACCCATTTGTATGCGGTAGCATCCAAGATTCGACCCCATTACTCCCTCCCTGTCAATGTCCTCCGTGTATACCTGGGGTAACAGCATATAGGGACCTCCATCATTGGGCCAGCATTTGATTTGAGGTAAATGGGACAAGGCGGGTTGATCTATTAAATGGCTAATTGGATTACGGACCCTTTTCGGTAAGGCCTTGAGGGCAAGAAGGCTCTTGAAAGGAGACCGGAATGCTTTTAAGGGGTCGCTTTTAAGAGCAAGCAATGCCCTCACATCTTCGAGCGTATCCCTGAACATGAACCGCGATCGTTCCAGGGTTCCAAACATGTTTGAAACCGCTGGGTATACTGATCCTTTTACATTTTCGTATAAAACTGCCGGACCACCAGCCTGATGAACCCGCAGGTGAATTGCTGCCATCTCCAGCTCCGGATCTACCTCTTCAGCAACCCTGATTAAGTGCCCATTGGACTCCAGGTCAGAAACTGCATCGTGTAACGATTTATATCCCATTTTGTAATTCTTGTCCACCAAACCTGACTACAAGCAGGRCGAAACGCAAAGGTGGATTGAGCAAATGTAATGTTTATGAGATTGGRCTAATGTGAGGTCAGGGCAAAAAAAATCCCGCATGTTTTGACATACGGGATTTATAAGAACWGGTTAAGACTTATCGGYTATGCTGTCGTCTTCGATTACTGGATCTTGACCAACTTCCACCRGATCGYGGATTTCTTTTTTTRCCCCGCTGTTGTGTCTGCCTTCCTTGCGGTGTAATATGGCCCGTATCCGCAAATACAAAKTCCTCTGGYAGTTTVAGTTTRCCTCCGGAGAGMTCTKTTAAGTCATCAATGATTTTYGAGTCATCGACAGAATCKCGGTTCCAKGTTAAATAAGACTTTTTCAAATGATTTGCAATCGTGGTAATCAATGCAGTTTTCTCAGGRCCWTCTTTGAAATCCACTGCTTTTTCGATCATTCCCGTAATTGTCTTTCCGTAATGGCGATGCTTATAAGCCTTAGGTGGATAAKCAACCCTGTCAGGCGATTTGTTAACYGATTCTTSAGTAGGAAGTTCGAATGGTGATTCTACATCMAGTTTAAATTKTGATATAATAAAGAGGTGATCCCAAAGCTTGTGCTTAAAATCAGCAACGTCACGTAARTGAGGATTCAATTCACCCATAACATCCACGATCGTCCTCGCACATTTGTTTCTCTCATCTTTATCCTTAAKSGAGATTGCGTGCTCTACCATCTTCTGAATATTCCGTCCATATTCCGGAATGATGAGATGATCTCTTTGCGTATTGTATTCCATAAAATTAATTGAACCCCACTTATCTGTAGGATGATTAAAGAAAATATAGCCTAATGTAACTCCCTTCTAAAATCGTCAGCAAAAAATCAAGAGGGAAAATCTAATTGAATGAAAAACTTTGCTGAAGCAGTGTTGAATTGATTTCAAAGTTATTCTTTTTTAACAAAACAGCAAAACCTATCTGTTTGGTAAGATGTAAGATCGTCTYATCCGCCAGYTSGTGGATTCGMCTGTAAGACCGCTTNGCTTTAAGARTTATCCAAGAYGAATAATTGCTATGCTCAACCCCNNYNATATCTCTTACAGCKAGTGSAAAASAGYGCTCTTACAATGAGCGAGAGCRAATGATCTTACYTMCAACAGCGYAGCGGTCTTAATTATTCATAATCCTGAGCTTGGCATACTTGAGTAAGAGTTGCTTCTGCCCAACCTCGGYAAAGAAAACCGTAGCYTTTTGATTGGCCTTAGCTCCTTCCAGGTGCAGCACCTTTCCCATTCCAAATCGCTCGTGCTCAACCTCCATACCCACTTGCAAATTCGCCGTGTCATCGGGTTCAAAGTCGACAACATTTCTGTTGACCGCTTTACCCATCCTCACCATATTTTTCCTCAGGCCAGGCGGCGGACTTTTTGGGGGGTCAGGTTTTTTCTTGTTCAAGGTCCATCCTTGCTTTCCCTTTCTCCATCCGGAGGTTCTGGTTGGTCGCGAAATAGGAGGATCCTCCATGATCTCCGGTTGGATAAGATAGRTGCTGTCGATTTCTTCAAGAAACCGGCTGGGTTCACATTGCACTAAATTTCCCCATCTATACCTGGTAGTTGCATAGGAAAGGTAGGCCTTGTGCCKGGCACGAGTCAAGGCCACATAGAACAATCTCCTYTCCTCTTCCAAATCCTCTCGTGAATTAATCGACAWTTGYGATGGRAACAGATTYTCCTCAAGGCCKACAACATAAAGTACCGGRAATTCAAGTCCCTTYGCSGCRTGAATCGTCATCAAAGAAACCCGATTGGTGTCRTTTGGATCATCCGTATCAGCATCCGTCAACAACGCAATGTCTTGAAGGAAATATGCCAGTGTGGGAGGCTTGTTGTCGCTACCATCCTCACCTTCCTGATTTACAGACCATGTTTCAGCAAACTCTTTTATACCATTTAGCAACTCCTGTAAATTCTCATATCTACTAAGCCCTTCCGGCGTTTTATTGTCGTAAAGATCTTTGTTGATTCCAGAGGACGTAGCGATTGTATCGGCCAATTCATACGCTCCCTTGGATTCCAATTCCACGGAAAAGCTTTTRATCATCGAGACAAAGTCAAAGATCCTCCCTTGAACCGCCGGGCTAAGTCCGAGATTATACTCACGTATATTCGAGACAATCTCCCACATGGTCTTATCTCCYGTGCCGGCTTCTACAGATATTTTCTCTAAAGTGCGGTTGCCTATACCACGGGCAGGGTAATTAATAATTCTTCGAAGAGACTCCTCGTCTTTATTGTTTACCGTTAAGCGGAAGTATGCAATCAAATCTTTCACCTCTTTTCGCTGGTAGAATGAAAGGCCTCCATAAATCTTGTAAGGAATATTCATTTTGCGCAAGGCTTCTTCCATCGCCCTGGACTGAGCGTTTGTGCGATAGAGAATYGCATGATCAATATTGTGAAGGTTCTTGTTTGCTTTGGATTCAAAAATCGAATGGGCAATTTGCCGCCCTTCTTCATTATCGGTAGGCGATCTCAACACCGTTATYTGCTCCCCCTTCTCATTATCYGTCCAAACTTCTTTGTGGAGTTGYYGCTTATTGTTCTGAATSACACTATTYGCAGCTCCAACTATGGTCTTSGTAGATCGATAATTCTGTTCCAGCTTAAACACTTTCAGGTCCGGATAYTCTGACTGGTAATTCAGAATATTYTGGATATTAGCGCCCCTGAACGCATAGATGCTCTGCGCGTCATCTCCTACCACGCATATRTTTTCRTTTATCGCWGCGAGCTTCTTTACAATCGAATACTGTAAAGCATTGGTRTCTTGAAACTCATCAATGAGCACGTACTGAAATTTATGCTGATACTTATGTAATGCATCYGGAATTTCAGTCAGTAAATAGTTCATATTGAACAACAGGTCATCAAAATCCATGGCCCCTGCCTTAAAGCACCTCTTCACATAGGTTTGATAAATTTCCCCCAGTCGCGGTTTGGCACTTTGCTCATCCTCCTTTTGAATATGGATGTCATTGTTATAGACWTCTGGTGTGATCAAATTGTTCTTGGAGAGTGATATGCGGTTCAGKAYAAGGTTGGTCTTATAGACCTTGTCATCCAATCCAAATTCCTTGACGATCAACTTAATCARACTCTTGGAATCCTGYGTRTCGTAAATTGTAAAATTACTTGGGTAGCCCAATTTTTCCGACTCAATTCGGAGCACCCTTGCAAAAATYGAATGGAAGGTTCCRATCCAAATATTTTGCGCTTCACTATCTCCAACAATCCTAACTACCCGCTCTTTCATTTCCCTCKCAGCCTTGTTGGTRAAGGTCAGGGCCAAAATATTGAACGGAGCGATTCCGGATTTTATAAGATGGGCGATACGATAGGTAAGMACTCTCGTTTTRCCCGACCCAGCTCCGGCGATGATCATAACCGGACCCYYGAGTTTYGACACAGCGTTCCGCTGAACTTCGTTCAGATCATTCAGATAATTGCTCACAATTTGYGGTAATTTATTGGTCGTGATGTGAAAACAAAAGTACATTTTTGACAACCATTAGCACGATTAATTTCAGTATTTTCTCCGTTTCATTTCAACACTATTAWTCCTTAATTTAGRTCGCATAGATGATTTTTTCTCAASRCRGYAAACACAATTCTGACAKGAGCRGGCCAATACTTCRCAAAATTGCATYTATCATYATTCTGGCCTTMCTRACCMTYGSTRKCCGAGGACAGGGATATGTAGAAGTCAGCGRAGCRATAGGTGTTGACCATCTCCATATARGTCCTATGCTGATGGGTGGTGGGGCCGCTTTCATCGATTTCAATATGGATGGCTATGAAGACCTATATCTCACTGGAGGTGTGGCCGCGGATAAGTTGTTCCGCAATAATGGTGACGGAACATTTACGGATGTAACCTCCTCGGCCGGAATTACYGGCACTGATACYGTAAATACSATGGGCGTGATCGCWGGTGACCTTGACAATGAYGGKTTYAAGGAGCTCTTTGTGACCACATGGGATGGATACCACAACCTGTTATTTCAAAACAAYGGAAATGGCACATTTCAGGAGATTTCAATAGCTGCTTCYATTAATGATACAGCTTTGAGYGTGTCAGCTACGTTCGGAGACATCAATAAAGATGGATTGTTGGATGTTTATGTGGGCAATTACATCAATCTYTCTRTTGTRGCACCRAATGGATTTGATTATACCTGCTATGCCAACTACYTGTACATTAACAATGGGAATTTCAACTTTACGGAATCAGGTCTGGCCTATGGTGTTGCTGATACGGGGTGTGCCCTGGCAGTTGCCTTTACGGATTACGATGATGAGCAAGATATAGATGTATACCTGGCAAACGACTTTGGCAAGTGGGTGCTRCCCAACTCCCTTTATGCAAATGACTTCCCAACGCCACTTTATACCGATGTAACTCTTTCGGCCGGAGTAAACGACTCGATATTCGGAATGGGTRTAGCCATCGGSGATTATGACGAAGAYGGGGACTTCGATTATTATATMACCAACCTYGGGCGAAATGTRYTAAGACAAAATCARGGYAATGGYACRTTYATGGATTACACGGATTCYGCSGGAGTACCAARTACMTATACGGATAGTGTCTTCTWCGCRGTTGGSTGGGGMACSGCYTTCTATGACTACGACAATGACACATACCTSGATTTAATAGTCTCCAATGGGTATATMCCTGCYGATTCATTTATTTACAATACACCCAGYAACCCCAACGTATTGTTTCGCAATACAGGAGGGGGGCTATTTCAGGACGTTTCCGATATARAGGGTTTCAATGACACTACAATTGGAAGAGGSCTGGCAATCGGKGATTACAAYWATGACGGGGCAGTGGATGTTGTAGTGGGGGTTGTCCATAATGATACCTCTTCCGTTTTCGGATCACTGRTTTAYAGAAACGAAGAACAGGGAAACAACTGGYTGAAGGTAAGCTTGCAAGGTGTAACAACAAGTCGTGATGCCTTTGGAAGTCACYTGGCGATMTATGCAGGCGGAAGGGTCTTTGTTCGTGAAGTAGACGGTGGCTCGAGCCATTTGTCACACAGYAGCAGCATTGTACACTTCGGATTGGGRAATATCCCGGTTGTTGATTCTGTGATCATAAATTGGCTGAATGGAGGGACGGATACRGTTTTGAATRTCGACGCTAATCAAACCTTATATGTGATCGAAGATTCCCTGTTTTAYACCATTCATTATCAGAATTTACAAATATGCAATGGAGACAGCATTTTCGTCGGCGGAAGCTTCCAATTTAACCCGGGAATTTATCATGATACSCTGGTTTCCGGACCAGGTTATGACAGCATCGTGCACAGTTCTGTCACGTAYACATCCCYAATYCTTGATTCAATGCTCATTGAGATATGTGCCGGTGACAGCCTATACGCCGGGGGGGGCTTTCAATATACAAGCGGATTTTATATTGACTCTTTAACCGGAGTTGTTTGCGACAGCACATTGGTAACGGAATTAACCGTTCTCAGTGCAATTSTCAACGGCATTGGCGCTTCCATTTGCGAGGGYGSATTGTATCAAGGTGTTCCCTATAATAATGACACTGTTTTAAYGAATATCCAGACCGCTGCTAACGGATGCGATAGTGTTGTAACGATAACCCTGACTGTAATGCCSGCRTCRACCAATGTGGTSGACACTACYGTATGCGAAGGAGTGTTCTATCTTGGCACCCCGTATTTTGCAAATACCACCCTGTTGGATACATTTTYGAACAGTGTCGGATGTGATAGTGTCGTAACTRCTAACATCCAGGTTACTTTCRCTGACTCCACARCAAGYACCATTTCGATTTGTGAAGGAGATTCGATCAACGGSGCGGAAATCACTTCAGACACAATATTGGTTGATCTTTTCATTAGTCCGGATAGCTGTAAACACATTTCCATCCTGGAAGTTTCCGTGGAGGCAATGACAGTTTCYAATACCAACCTCACCGTTGATTGGGGAGATACGGTAAATGGAKTCATCCTTTATGCAGACACGGTTTTGGTAGAGACCTTTGTGGCTATMAACGGCTGTGACAGCATAGAACAGTTGACAATTTCTGTGGGAGCTCCCATTGCAATTGACAAGATCCAGTCAAAGTATCAAAACAAAGTTTCTTGTTACCCAAATCCTTTTACGTCAGAAATAAACCTSGAAATATCYCTATCTAAGCTTGACAATGTTCAAATTATCATTGAGGACTTACTGGGAAGACCGGTCGCTATAATTTTTGAAGGAACTTTAGGGGAGGGACWACATCTATTCGCYTGGAACGGCGTATCTCTATCTGGTTATYCGGTTTCATCGGGGTTATATATTTGCAGGGTTCGGCTATCAGACTACATTAACTCTAGCCCAATAATGCTATTGGAGTAGCTTTCTCTTCCAGAGATGTGTAAAAATTGACCTATTTTTCTATATTTGTTATGAATCATTTTTATGTGCTTCTCTCTGATAAAGGGATTTTATAGAATATAGACCAAGATAATGGGTGTGAACATTGATAATATATTCGGAATTCACGATAAGATGCTGGATAAGAAAATTCTGCTGGCGTATAAAGGGGATTTCAACCATAACATAGTCAATGCACTTCTGACCAATGCGAAGTCSCAGATGGAAAGTTTGGGGCTTGAATTAGCGACCAGGAAGAAGCTGTACAATATCATGGTTGAATGCCTGGAGAACATTAACAGAAATGCAGGGGAAGGCACTTTCCAGAATGATMTATTACAGAGTTATCCCTTATTCCTGTTGGGAGTGAGTGAGCAAGGATATTATATAACCGTTGGCAACTTAATACRCGATGRAGACAAAGCAGATTTGAAAATGCAGYTAGATGATGTGAACAAATTGAATCGCGAAGAGTTGAAGGAGAAATACAGAGAYCAGATAATGAAAGCTGAGGTCAGGGAAGGAAGTGGAGCCGGTTTGGGAATTATTGATATGGCCATTAAATCTGAAAACCGACTGGAGTACACGTTTAATGATGTGAAGGATGATATATCTTTCTTCATACTAGAAATCAAAGTATAATTTAGCAACAGTAAATTTAATGGAGGCACTACGTATAGAGGCAACTGAGTTTACGCCCGAGGTCATTATGGACCCTGCTACAAACTCGTTTGAGATCAAAGGGGAATCCAGGCCCGAAAACGCGGGAAAGTTTTACCAGGAAATCCTCGATTGGCTTGATAATTACTACAATTTAAGATATTGGAAGGACAGCAAGTTCAGTGGAGTAGATGCCATCTTTGAATTCAGGCTTGAATATTTCAATTCTACATCAGCAAAGTTCCTGCTCGATATTTTCATGAAACTCGCTACATTCAGAAAGGATGATATTAACATTAAAATATCCTGGCATTACGAAGAGCCCGATATTGACATGAAGGAATCTGGCGAAGAGTTTGCGGAGATGACCGGCCTTCCATTTGAATATATCATTATATAGATCTGCCTCACATATGGTAAAAGGCAATCAGTAGGATCAATTTGAACAACCTATTTATGGGCTCGATTTGCAAGAGATTCAAGATCGCATTGGCCCTACTAACCCTGCTGGTCTCTGGTTTTGTATCCTTTGCACAATCTCCCGATACACCTTGGGATCGAAATCTCTTTGACGACAAAGAGGCATATAAAGTAGCTTATAAACATCTGCAAAAAGGTGAATCGCTCTATAAACAGGGTATTTACTCAAAGGCATTAACGCACTACCTCCCMGCCCATAAATTCAATCCCAACAACTCAGATTTGAACCTGAAAATCGGGCAATGTTATTTATACTCGTCATCAAAACCCAGCGCTAAAACCTATTTGGTAAAAGCACTTGAACTCAATGAACGGATTAACATCAGCATCCACCTGTTACTTGGGAAGTCATATCATCTGGAAATGGAGTGGTTTAGGGCCATTGAACAATATGGCAAATTTATTAACCTGGCAAGCCAGGAAGATATTGARAGAATTAACCTGGCGCGAAAGAGAATCGAAGAGTGTCAATAYGGACAGGCAATATCAAAAAGCCCAATCGACGTTAAAATTGAAGCGCTMCCWGAGCCSGTGAAYACTGAATTTGCWGARTATCATCCACTTATTTCTGCAGAYGAAGGSGTAATGTATTTTACCTCAMGAAGGGACAATACRACCGGGGGTAAYCGRGATGTGAACTACGATGTTTATTAYGAAGATATTTACAAAACAGAGCTRAAAGGCGAATCATGGTCAGAACCGGTRGGTATTGGATCYGAAGTAAATACTGATTTACAYGATGCTACGATTGGACTCTCACAAGATGGACAACAATTGTTTATTTACAAAGATGACAAAGGGGATGGTAATATCTATTACTGTGAATTRGATGGGGACAAATGGTCGGAACCGGTAAAGCTCAATGAGAATATCAACTCRGAATATTCAGAAGCTACGGCATGYTTCTCTTTTGACGGGATGACGATCYACTTTGTAAGCGATAGACCAGGGGGGTTCGGTAAAAATGACATCTATATGGCCAGGAAGGATGAGAGGGATGAATGGGGCCCTGCCAARAMCTTAGGAGCYTCTATCAATACACCCTATAACGAGGATGCAGTTTTTATGCACCCTGATGGGAAGACACTGTATTTCAGCTCCGAGGGACACAGCACAATGGGGGGRTATGATATTTTYAAGTCYGTACAGGATYCCAAATCAAAAACCTGGTCGACACCAAGAAATATGGGTTATCCTATAAATAGTCCGGATGATGATGTGTTCTTTGTACTTGCAGCCAAYGGTGAAAGGGGTTATTATTCATCAATCAAAGCAGATGGCYTGGGTGAAAAAGACATTTAYATGATYACCTTCCCWCCSGAAGATGCAAAACCGGAGCTCACCCTGGTCAAAGGGGTAATTCTTGACAAGAATACAGGCCTTCCCATCTATGCAGATATTGAAGTTRTCGATAATGAAAAGAACGAAGTTATTGCACGCACCAAGTCCAACAAACTTACCGGGGAATATCTGTTTTCCCTTCCTTCGGGTAAAGAYTAYGGGATAACRGTCACTGCAGATGGGTACTTCTTCCATTCGGAGAATATCGACATTCCAATATCAACCCCCTATTTTGAACTGTTCAGAGATATCTCCCTCAGTGAAATCGGCGTAGGTAAATCKATCGTATTGAACTTTCTTTACTTTGAGTACGATAAAGCGAATCTGACTCCTCAATCCATGGTTGAACTGGATCGAGTGCGGAATTTGATGAATGCAAACCGCAAGCTCAAAATAGAAATTGCTGGTCATACAGATGACAAGGGATCTGAAGCCTACAACATGAAACTGTCCAAAAGACGTGCACAAGCAGTGGTAAACTGGTTGGTGAGCAAGGGCATTGAAAGAACAAAAATGACCTCGCAGGGTTATGGCTTTTCAAAACCKAGAGAGAGCAATGCCACCGAGGAAGGTCGCGCCAAAAACAGGCGTACAGAATTTGTAGTTCTTGAATATGAAGTCTCCGTTCCACTTCAGAAAATAAGGGCTACCCCAACCCCAATAGAAAACCCTGAACCTGAGCGCGAAACAATTCCAGAACCGGAACCAATTGCGGAAMCAGAACCDGHHVYAGAASYDGAASCAGWWGTTGAACCAGWWVYAGAASYAGAASCAGYYGTWGAACCWGARCCRGMMSYWGAACCTGWKMYRGAACCGGAACCAGAAGYAGAAGCAGTTGTTGAACCAGARCCRGMMSYRGAACCTGWKSCGGARYCGGAACCWRYTMYAGAACCRGAABYAGAAGYAGWWGYWGWWSYKGAACCAGAACCAGTCATAGAGCCTGAGCCGGAACCAACTCCCCAACCTGTTGCTGAGTCAGAACCCATTTTTAGTGTTGCATCTCGGGTTGCTGAAGAGCCCAAAGAACCAAGTACAGCCGGACTGCGGGCATTCTCGACCTCAAAGCCCAATTATTATGGCACACACGATATAGAAGTAGATCCTACCATGGTTGACGGTGTTGTGTACCGCGTACAGATAGGAGCGTTCTCAAAACTTCCTGCGGGAACAAAACTAAAGGGTCTGTATCCTATAACGGCTATGAAACTGGACATTGGTTTGTTCAGGTGCAGCGTGGGTGAATTTCGAACCTACAAGGAGGCCAAGGAGGCTCAGAAAGTCATTAGGGCAATTGGCTTTTCAGATTGCTTTCTAATCTCATTCTACAATGGAAAGAAAATTTCAGTTTCAAAATCAGTTAATCTAGAATAAAAAACATGAACAAATTCATATATCTAATTGGCCTTCTCGGGTTCTTATTGTTAAGCGTACATGCTAATGGACAGTCTAAAATTGAGCAGTTGGAAGCTCAACTATCCACCGCGGATGCAAGTGAAAAGGCGGGGATTCACAACAAGCTATCCGAACTGTATTTCTCATCTGATGCAAAGAAAAGTCTTGACAATGGAAACAAGGCCCTGGAGAGTGCCCTGGAAACAAAGGATATTGGGTCCGAAGCAAAGGCYCAYAYTAACATTGGAATGGCAAATGAYAAATTGCGAAAGTAYAACGATGCRATTGGCARTTTCAAATCGGCCCTGGCCATCTATGAAAARCACAACAGTACGGAAGGAGTGGCCTATATGTAYATCCAACTMGGCGCCACTTATAATGGSATGAAGAACACCACATCCGCTATTACCTACTTTCAAAAAGCMTTTGATAGTTATAAAGAACTAAAAAACAATMTAGGGATGGCAAGATCGCTRATGAGCATAGGTGACGCTCATATCAAAAAAGGMCAAACACAYAAGGCYTTAGCCAGGTATGGGGAATCAGTCCCCTATTACAAGGCAGAAAATGATAACGARGGSCTGGCCCAYGCCTATAACAAGATGGGTGCTACACACTCCAACTTTGGCAATTTYCCGGAGGCYAAAAAGATGCTKAWTAAGGCCYTGRCAATTGCTAAAGCCAAYAACATGTCKTCCYTAMRCAAGGATATCGCCCGAAATCTTCAAAYTGTTGAGGATAATATGAAATCAACTATAGMGRGTAAATCAGARTTTRCAAAAGCTGAGGAAGCAAAAGTTGAAGAACATATTCAGGAGTTGGAAGTCAAGAGTTCACAACTTGAAGAAAAAACGTCGGACTTCCTCGACAAAATCGCGTCTTTGGATGAGGAAAACCAACTTATCGCACTYTTGGTTAAGGTCAAAGAAGATGCCTTGAAACAGGAAAAGTTGCTTAAGGARAAAAAGGAGCAAGAATTGGCACTTGCCAMCAAAGAAAATGAGATCAAGGATGCGGAATTGGCRGCRAGTGMSGCTGAACTGGCARCAAGTGCCGCTGAAATAGAAAGAAAAAACGCGATTACGGCTGGGCTTATCGGCGGATTGCTGCTGCTCACAGCAATTGCATTTCTATTGTTCAATCGATACCAACAAAAACGYAAGGCGAATACACTGCTTGCGAAGCAAAACAAAGAGATCACAGAACAAAAAGAGGAAATAACCGGGCAGAAAGTGGAGTTGGAGAAACGAAACGTACAAATTAGCGACAGTATTGATTACGCCAAAAGAATTCAAAGTGCGATATTGAGCTCAACGGCTGCTATACGYGCTTTACTGCCTGAATCCTTCGTWCTCTTCAAGCCTAAAGACGTTGTGAGCGGCGACTTCTATTGGATCAAGGAACAAAACGGCAATGTCTTGTTTGCAGCGGCCGATTGTACAGGCCATGGTGTTCCGGGTGCATTAATGAGTATTGTTTCGGACAATGTACTCAATGACGTAACCAACAGAAATAAAACAACYAAYCCRGGTGAAATCCTAAAGATGGCCAGTGAGGAAATAATCGCCMGGCTGCAAGATAAGGAGRCCCAGGTTGTGGAAAAAAGTGATGGTGCCAAGACCACCTGGGAAATCAAGGACGGAATGGATATCGCCTTGTGTTCGTTGGACAAGAGTACAATGAAGCTGCAATTCGCTGGAGCGCATAATCCGCTCTACCTGATAAGAGATGGGGAGCTAATAGAATACKCTGGAGACCGTTTRTTTATTGGCAATACAGATGATTCAACGGTATTYAAAACACATGATATCCAACTTCAAAGCGGGGATGTGATCTACGTGTTTTCAGATGGATTTCCWGATCAAAGAGGGGGGCCRAACAATAAAAAGTTYTATTATCARCCRTTTAAGGACATGTTTTTGGAGRTCCACAAAAAGRRAATGGATGAGCAACAAGCCCATCTCGACAAAGTGMTCACAGATTGGATTGGCAACAAGGAGCAGATTGAYGATATMATTRTTTTCGGAATAAGAGTCTAAGCWGTCTAAATGAATATGGCATATTACAGAACGCACGTACTGCTTGCTGCCATTTTTCTTAACTCATTCRCGACTACAGCCGATAGCGCAAATTCGCTCGACTCGCTGGAAGCYCTCATTATCTACCAGTTGAGCTTTCAAMCYACAGCGGACACATCAAYGGTAAACTTGATAAATGAGTATGCCAARCGCCTGCTAAAACCAGACATTKMRAGATCACATTCCTATGCCTTGAAGGGTATMAMCYTGGCCAGTGAGATTTCCTATGTGAAGGGAGAGGCTGTTGCTCGTCAAGCAATGGGCGACGTTTACAGGGCGMAAAATCAGTTTGACAARGCAATTGAGTCATACAATAAATCAAGTGTTCTGTTCGAAAGTTCACAGTTGTTTTCACAGCAGGGTTATGTGCTAGGGGAGATTGGAAATATTTATAGAAATAYAGGCAGTTATGAAAGTGCCTTAARATATCATTTTAGCTCTGCCACCGCCAAAGAGAGTTCGAAGGAYTCTATKGGATTGGGATATACTTATGATTTGATTGGGGCKATTTACAGTGACCAGRCAATGTATGATCAAGCACTGGAGTATCACAATAAAGCGGCAAAAATAAAAGAAGAAATCARAAAYGATAAGGGCCTTGCTTTTACCCTGGACCAAATAGGTCGAATCTATCGACACAAAGAGCTATATGACAAGGCGYTGACATATCATTTGAAAGCCTCCGGGATCAARAWGGARATTGGAAACGATAAGGGTCTGGCATATACTTATGATCAGATAGGAAGAACCTAYAGAGCTCAGGRCAACTATGATCTTGCTTTGGAATTCCACGAAAAGGCCTCAGAGATCAAAGAGAGGATTGGAAACAGGAAGGGTCTGGCATATACATTTGATCATATCGGGAAAATATACCTGGATATGGAAAAGCCTCAGCTGGCCATCGCCTATCAAATAAAAGCGGCTGAGATCAAAAAAGAAATAGGAAACATGAGCGGGCTGGCTATTTCATTGTTGAATATTGGTCATAGCTACATTGCATACAAGAAATACCGCAAGGCTATCCAATATTTGACCGATGCACTAGAACAGGCCAAGGCTGTTGAATCCAAGACCATTATAAGAGATGTTTACCTCGAACTATCCAAATGCTATAGGCAAATGGGAGAATTTGAAACTTCCCTCAAATTCTTTAGCAGTTATTCGGACATTAAGGATACCATTCTTAGCGGTGAGGGCATCCGCCAGATTGCTGAGATGCAAACCAAGTATGGTACTGAAAAGAAGGAAAAAGAACTACTGATAAGCGATTTGGAATTAAAAAAGAAAAAAGCGGAACTRAAAACAAGCAAGATCATTTTAGGCTCTTTTGCCTTGGGGTTCWTATTGATTTTGGTRTTGTCAGTAGTCGTTTATCGAAATTTAAGAGAAAAGAAAAAGGCCAATCTGCTGTTGGAAGAAAAAAACCATGCAATTACAAAGCAAAGTGAAATCATAGAAAGTAGAAACAAAAAAATAACAGACAGCATTGACTATGCCAAGCGGATTCAAGARGCGCTTCTRGCSAATCGATCCAACCTWAGCAATTATTTTGAGGAATCTTTCTTACTACACAAACCGAAGGATGTTGTAAGTGGAGATTTTTTTTGGATCAAACAAATGGATGAAACTATATTATTTGCTGTAGCAGACTGTACAGGCCACGGCGTTCCGGGGGCTTTTATGTCAATTATTTGCAACAATATTCTAAATGAAATTTCCTCTARCCTGGAATCTGTMTTRCCGGGAAACATTCTGAARGCRACGAATAATGAGCTTATAAAAAGGATGCAGCCGAAACAGGCCAATGGCGATGTTTCTGCCCAGACCACAAGCTGGCAGGTGAARGATGGAATGGATATCGCATTGTGTTCTTTGAACAAGAAAAGCCTTGTGCTCCATTATGCCGGTGCTCACAATCCCCTGTACTTGCTAAGAAACGGTGATCTCATCGAAACTAAAGCCGATAAGGCGTTTATAGGCAGCCAGCCCGATATAGAATTCACCAACCATGAAATCCCTTTGGAAAGCGGCGACTTCTTGTACTTATTTACCGATGGCTTCGCCGACCAAAGAGGGGGACCCAGCGATAAGAAGTTTTATTACCAACCATTTCAGGATATGCTCCAACAGATCCACCAAACAGAAACAGACGAGCAACGCACACATCTGGACAATGTGGTAACCGACTGGATCGGAGGTAATGAACAGATTGATGATATTATTGTATTCGGCCTGAAAGTAGCCTAACGTTAATCAACTGTGTCCTGTGCAACGATGTATGCCTGACGTGCATTAGTGAACCAATCTACTGCAAAATAAGCTCCACTCTTCTATTTGTCTGATGTTGAGCATCGGTACACTGAGTACAGCTTGCAGCCTGATTGGCTTCTCCAAACCATTTCCCACTCAATCGGTTTGAATCAATTCCTTTGTCAACAAGAAATTGAATTACGCGACCAGCCCGTCTTTCAGATATCCAAATATTGTAAAACTCCYCACCCATATTATCGCTATAACCCAATACCTCTAATTTCAAACCCGGCCGGCCACTCAATTGGTCATAAATGACCTCCAGCTTTTTTGCTTCCTCTTCACTGAAATACGAAGAATTAAGATCAAAAAACACTTCWCCTGCATTGGAAAYTTCTTTTCTTGCCGACACTTCCGACACYAAAGGCTCCTCRYTGGCTGGCGGTTCAATCGCCACCTCTTCTGATGCAGTTTCCGGCTCAAGGCTTGCAACCTCCGGTACCACTGGGATTTCCCCGGTTGCAGTGGCTTCTTCAGTAGGCTCGCCCTCAACTTCAGGAGGTACTACAACACTTGAATCTTCAGCTGTTTCAATCAGGATCTTTAATACTTCCGGATCGTCATTTATTACCGCTTCCTCCTCTTTGACTTCCGCCAAGACTTCCTCTTTCACTTCACTAAACCGGTCAGCAGAATCGCTAAGCACTTCGTTTACAACCATGCCCGATTGTGCTTCTTCAACTACCGCGACTTCTTCACTGCTGCGCTCTTTGCTTGAATCAACTGCGGATACCGACTCATTTGTACCTGGATTGAATGACTCCATAAGCGGATCACTTGTCCTTTCCTCGATCACAGCAGCATTCTCACCCCCGCCTGATTGTTCCCCGGAATTCTCCTCAGCAATTAACTCATCCACCAATGCAGTAATTTCCTCCAGCTCACTTCCCGATGATTCTGAATTGGTTTCATCACTGTTTGTCTGTTCCTCTTCCCCGGCAGCTGCTAGTTCTGACAACTGTGATTCGGAACCCCCTTCATCCGTCATCGCAAGGCTGGCCAACTCTTCGCCAATTGTGTTTACCTCTATAAGAGGTTCCGCGATTAGGTCTTCTTTTTCAATACTGCTATTACCCGAATCTCCTACTAATTGTCCTTCATAGTCSCTTGTTACCACTTCCACATCACCGGGGACCACATTSGTTTCGTAAATTGTTTCTTCCTCCCCATTTACAATCATCGCCGTGCTTGATTCATCCACCTCAACCCTGTCCCGAAGAACCAGCCGCTCCAACACTTTTGATTCGAAGATGTCACTCAGTATTCCACTGCGGTTACTGCTAAAAAAAATCCTATTGGCCGGGGTTATGCTGAAGTATGCATCAAATCCTGCAGAATTAATATTGTCACCCATATTAACAGGCTCAGACCAGTTGGTCCAGGTGTCATCCAAACGATCAGATTTATAAATGTCTGCATCACCAAATCCACCTCTACCATTGCTGGAGAAATAAATGGTCTTTGCATCTGCAGTTAGAAAAGGAGTTATCTCAAAACCCGGRGAGTTAATGACATTGCCAAGTTGGAYGGGGTTTGACCATATACCTCCTTCACTCTTGCTCACATATAGATCTTCCTTTCCCAGACTCCCTCTGGAATTCATAGAAATAACCAGATATTTCCCTGAAGGATCCATATTGAACCCATAATAACTGGAATTTGAAATGAGCCCGGGAATATTTAAAGTTTCTGGTGCAGACCATTGCTCACCCTCTCCCCTGGTAGACACTGATACACCCATTGATGTCTTTTTACCTACATACTTATTCAACAAATACAGTGAATTACCRTCTTCGCTTACACCAATGACAGCATTGTCACCCTTATTGTTGAGAGAAAGGAGATTGTGTTCTGCAATATACCAGGCACCCTTCCCATCCGTTGCACTTGTCCAAATATCCTGACCACCCTTGAGACCTCCCGTATTGGCTTCRTACATGATTCGCGAGAAATACAGCGTMTTGCCRTCCGGAGAAACTAAAACCGCGGCTTCCTCTGCATCAGAATTTACCTCTTCAGACAATTTATACGGAATCTCGTATAGAAGATCCTCCTSGGCTGAACTGGCAGGGAAAATTCCTACTGAAAACAGAAGTATCGTAACCACCCTCTTCAATACCCTTGGTTTTGAGTTTTACAAAAAGCTAACRGAAGATTTTTGAGCTTCCTTAAAGACTTTATATCCAACTACAATTTCGTGGCTGCCAGAAGAATAGTTGTTGAGATCAGATAAAGTCACATCATATGAATAGCTCACATTRATTTTATCAATAATGTTATATCCAGCAATTATTACCACTGCATCATTGGTCCTATATGAGATCCCTCCCCAGAGTTGATTTTTATAATTGGCCTTAACAKTGAAATCCAGAGAAGAKGGGGCAGGACGCATATTCTTGAACATAATACTTGGAGTAAGGCTCAGATCATCRTTGAGCATGAATTTATATCCACCMGTTAAAAAGTGATGGACACTGGCTTTTGATTCCGCKGGAATRTTGATATCTCTTATTTGATTCTGAAGCAACTGTGCACTGGAAAAACCCACATAGAACCGGTCGGAGTATACCCAAAKCCCGGAGTTCATGTCAAAAAAAGACTTCTTAACTCCTTTACTCATYAGATARAGGTACGTTTCGTCATTCGGRTCCGCCACTCCAATATCGTCAGSATTCATTCTCCATCCAGACATTCCACCAGCCACACCCAGTGATAACTTGATGGTATTGGTAAGATGCAAGTGGAGGGCATAGGTTAAGTAGCCAGAGGTATTKGTAAATGCACCATAAGTATCCGAAATCAAATATCCACCAACACCGTGATTTATCGTCTTTGTGCCTCGTTTAACTTCCGTATATCCCGGCCTGCTCATTCTAAGGGAAGAGCCTTTTTGAGGTCTTGTCAATGCACCGTCAACACTGATGTAATAGGTCCTTGGAGCGTCGTTAAATCCAGTCCACTGATTTCTGTAGGACAATTTTA
>NVRW01000013.1 GCA_002400975.1 Flavobacteriales bacterium
AGCCCATAAATGCTGTAGGCTTTTGTCATATTCTTGCCAAAGGCTGGCATAATTTTTATTCACTACAGGGTGAATTTCATCTGCGGCTATTTCGGCCATTGGCCTTAACACAAATGCATTATAAAGTACTTCCGGGCGCGGTAATTCTATTGGCTTAGTGGTTATTTGGCGATCATATAACAGCAAGTCAAGGTCCAACGTTCTAGGGGCAAACTTTTGCTCACCGCGCTGGCGTTTATTGTCTTGTTCAATCTGTTTAAGCACACGGCATACCTGGGTAATGGATAATTGAGTGCTTGCTTTAACGACTAAGTTATAAAAGTTATTACCTTTAAATCCCACCGATTCACTTTCAAAAACAGAAGAAAGTGTCAACGCACCAAATGCCTGATACATACCTTGTAATCCGGCTTGAGTGTGCTTGAGTTTATCCACATTGCTACCGACACTAATATAAATGCTATGTAACTGCTGGGTGTCAACACTCAAAGAGTTTGTTCCTTAGTAAATTCTACCGCAACATTTCTAGCATTGGCTAAGATGTCTGGTTTGCTCAACTTTAGACGCACTTTTTTAAGCAAAGGAAGAGACTGCAGCAACCAATCAACCATATGACTAGCCAAAGCTTCAATCAGTTTGAATTCGCTATTAGCAGCAAAATCACTCATGCCTTGGGCTATTTGAGCATAATTAAGTGTATTGTTGACAAAGTCGTTTGCGAAAGCCACCCAGTCAACATCCGGATATGCAACAACGTGTGCATTAAAATTTCCAGTTGCGCCCCCAAATTTTGCGGAGAAATTCAAGTCCTTTAAAAGAGCAAGCTGGACTTCAATTCTCTCCACAAATACCTGCAATTCCTTGCCTACCCTTGTGGGTGATGCCGGCTGTCCATGAGTCCGGGCCAGCATTGCAATTCCAGCCCATRATTTTGAATACGAAGACAATACYTCAACYACCTCATTAACAGCAGGATAATAWATATTATCTAAAGCATCCCTTAATGAATAKGGAACAGCTGTATTGTTCACATCCTGGGACGTTAAACCAAAGTGGACAAAGCTGGCATATTCATTCAATCCAAGCTCGTTCATACGGTGGCGGACAAAGTACTCAACGGCCTTAACGTCGTGATTGGTTTCCTTCTCTTTGTCCTTTATCCATTCCGCATCCCGTTSGGTGAAATTCTGATACRTGGATCTCAGATCATCAAAGGAAGACTTAGAAACCTGGCTGAGTTGAGGCAARGGAAGTTCMACCAGTGCGATGAAGTATTCTACTTCAACCAGCACCCTGTATTTCATCAGAGCATACTCAGAGAAATACTGATCCAGYTCAGCAGTGATCTTCCTGTATCTACCATCAATWGGTGAAATAGCTGAAAGTGGRGATAAATCCATRGTATATCYGGTATCTTGTTTTAAGAAGCTGCAAATATACGAATATGCCCTGATTAAGGCTAGCCTTCACTACARCACAAAACCGTCCACGCTCCATTTRTATTTGAGGAGCTATCGCCAGGAAACACGGCAAAAGTAAAGYCCGGACTAAACTACCTGATAAGAACCACTTTTCYGGATCTCAAGGTTTTTCCATCCCAGATCTGYAGGTTATAAGAGCCMTCTGGCAAKSCCKTGAGGTCYACACTTCCAGYATTGTGCAATTTAGTYTTCAGCGCAATTCTGCCTACAATRTCTAASACGGTAATCTGGTAAGAACCACTTAAGCCCTCAAGATAAATTATCCCATTGGTCGGATTGGGATACATTAATATTGAAGAASCRRGRKCATKMGRYGCRATACCTACCGCCTCAATTGAATCTGACACAATGCTACATCCATTTGCATCAGTCACGGTAATGGTATAAATGCCATTCATCAGGTTAATCGCCGTGGAGCCGGTTTGAGCTACCGGATCATCCCACAAATAAGTGAGCGGAGCCGTTCCACCACTTACCGCAGCGTTTACAGAGCCATCCGCGCACGTATCACAAGTTGGGCTTGTTGCAGAGACCGCAACAGTAAGGTCAGCGGGCTCTACAATGATTGTTGCYGTTACAGCCGTRTCAYTTGCAGCATCWATGACCCTTATTACATACGTACCCGCACAAAGACCSGTTGCCGTACTGGTTGTCTGTGCAGCCGGATCATCCCATAAATAATTATAGGGACCAGTGCCATTTATCGCYGCAGCCTCAATTGAGCCATCGCAAACYCCGAAACAACTCATTCCGGTAGTGYTAACTACAGTSGCAGTTAGCTGRGCTTCCAAAACAATTGAACCAGAAGCAATTGTGCATCCATTTGTGTCGGTCACAACAACCGAGA
This sequence comes from Flavobacteriales bacterium, assembly GCA_002400975.1. Lineage (GTDB taxonomy): Bacteria > Bacteroidota > Bacteroidia > NORP154 > NORP154. Next base: position 2,329 of record NVRW01000013.1, read on the forward strand.
AAGCACCATTCATCAGGTTGATTGCAGAAGAACCCGTTTGTGACGCTGGGTCATTCCATACATACGCATAAGGAAGCGTTCCTCCACTAACCGTAGCACTTACCCAACCATCCGGACACGTATCACAAGATGGATTGGTACCGAAGATTSCAATTGCCAAACTATCCGGTTCTCCCACAGTAAACATGGCAATAGCAGTATCATTAATCCCATCAATGATGGTTACCTGATAATTCCCCGGACAAAGACCTGTTGCGGTAGCAGTCGTTTGCGCTGTGGGATCATCCCACGAATAAGCAAATGGGGCGGTGCCACTTAGTGCCGCAACCTCAAGAGAACCATCGCAATCACCAAAACAGCTCACATCAGATGATGCTAYCGCYRCCGCAAGYAATTTAGTACCCAATTTRAAGTTGGCTTCCAAAACATTTCCTGCCGGTCCATCTGTTTGCATTTCCAAAACCGGGGCGTCTTCACCATTTGCAAACCAATGATAATTATAACTCGTATCAATAGTCGGATTGGGTGCTCCAATCAAAGCAGGATCAAGTAATTGCCACACACCACCTGTGAATGCCGGGTCATTCATCATCACGCTATCATAGGTTATCTCCATCGTATATTGTCTAATAGTCTGATAGGTCCCTGACGGAGTGGTCACCGTTCCATAGGCATCTACTATGGATGTAAAATAACTCGTATGGTAAACACCAATTGAATCTATAGGAGCTCCCACATCTGCTCCAGAAAATCTCCACTTATAACCGGAAGTGTCATTATAACCAGTTCCATCCGTTGACGGGAAYTCCATAACCTTYTGTRYAGGAGCATACACCAGGCTGGAGGGGACCCCAGTACCAAAAAAGTCTGCAGCAAGGCCGCTGAAGAACACCCCGTTGGTGTTGGCCTCAAGATAGATGTAAAAMTCATCAGCGCCAGAAGCGAGAGAGGCAGAAGGAAAATCTGCTCCGTTAGTCGTAGTTGAAGGATCCACAAAATACGTTGTATCCATATAGTCCAGCTGCAGGGATGAATAATCCCAGGTCTGATTACCCGTTCCGCCTACCGTTGTACCAGAGGGCACCAGCGTATCATAYAAGTCGATAACAGTATCTCCGATAGCCGCRAAATCCGCCAGYGTAATSGTTATCTGCGCCTGYACCAGATTTGAAAATGACATGAGCGCAGCCAATGTCGCGCCGAATAAAACCTTCYTCATATTTGTATATTTTTANTTAAGATGTRCAACAAAGGTAAGATTCATTTGTTATTATTCMGCTGCCATCAGGCAATTGCTAACTTTGCCARTATTAGGAACATGATAATACGACATAAACKATGTTCAAGGGATTTGTTCTGGGTCTAAAATCMTATTTCAAAGCGCATGAGTTCATAAAAGAACATAARCTTTGGGTATACGTGGTGGCACCTGGGATAATGAATCTRCTGCTGTTTTTGACAACGTTCCTGATTGGCTGGCACTACTCTGATCAGTTGACCATCTATTTTTTAGACCTRTTCGGGATGGCTGATTCATCAGATGATGCATGGGGATGGTTAAGCGCCGTACTGAGATGGTTCTTTATGATCTTCTTCAGATTGCTTTTTATMGTRTTTTACCTMTACCTATACAAATATGTTGTTCTKATTATCATGTCSCCGGTAYTGGCCCTCCTTTCTGAAAAAGTGGACGGCATTCTYACSAAAAATGAATATCCGTTTGAATGGGAGCAATTTTTGAATAATGTRCTTCGCGGAGTAGTAATCGCYGTTCGCAACCTGGCCATTGAGTTTACCATCCTSCTCGCACTYTTTATATTGTCATTTATTCCAATATTGGGATGGATCACCCCATTTCTRATGCTGGTAGTCGAATTTTTCTTCTTTGGCTTCTCCATGATMGATTATTCCAATGAGCGCAAAGGCATGTCTGTTAGGGAGAGCACAAGTTTTATTTATRGCAATAAGGGGCTGGCAATAGCCAATGGCGGCATGTTTTACGCATTATTGTTRGTACCTATAATAGGACTGATGGTTGGACCTTCTTACGGTGTGGTAGCCGCYACATTGGCAACKCATGACRGRGKTACRRYARTTTCMGAAAMAYCRRATAAATGATCAARATAATTGCCGTAAAGTATCTCAATACATTGCCATTTGTTCATGGTATTGAARAGTCGGGKYTATTAARTGATTATTTACTCGAACTSGACATTCCATCTGYATGTGCCCAAAAGGTGGAAGATGGTGATGCTGATATCGGCCTGGTACCGGTCGCTGCCCTGGACAATTTGAAGAATTTTGAAATTTTYACTGACTACTGTATCGGAGCCCAAAAGTCGGTTGGATCTGTGCTCCTGGTAGCAGAAAAACCAATCGATCAACTGACCGAAATCTACCTGGATTACCAATCCAGGACAACTAATTATTTAATTCAAATAATATACARTAARTATCTGAATACMAAYCCATTATGGATCAACGGAANTGTCGGSTTTGAGAAGTCAATAAGCGGCTCAACTGGCGGAATAGTTATCGGTGACCGGGCTTTGGAGCTGAAAGATAAATTTCAATTCTCATACGACCTCGCTACMCTGTGGAACGAGTTCACCGGGYTGCCYTTTGTATTTGCTTGCTGGGTGGCAAAATCAAGCGTTTCAAAATCTATAATTTCCGACTTCAGCGATGCATTGACCTGGGGAGTTGCACACAAGCACGAGGCAATAAAACACAACACTATGTCGATTGACCTAAAACACTACTTTGACAATTGCATTAGTTATGAGTTCACTGATAAGAAAAAGGAGGCGCTGGAATTATATCTCGAAGAAATGCGCAAACTCAAGGTKCCCCAGCATTCGTGAATYAACTYATCTGGRGKTTAAASCCATATTAAATCCACCGTKYRGATTTTCAAATGCACATTTAATTGCTATATTTATTCTGAATTATAYTGAKATAACCATATCTTTGCCAGCGTATTTCCCATCATCAACCTCGCATGCTCTAACCATTTTTTAACATGAAAAAAGTTGCCGCTTTTGCCCTCTTAATTACCTTCTGCTCTGTTTCATTTGCTGAAACATCTGCGCTTCAGATATCATTCAAAGACAAAATGAAGCAGATAAAGGCTAAAATGAAGTATCAGAACGCAGATTATAAAGCTGCRTTACGGCTTTACAGGGACATCTACGTGAATGAAGCTGAGAATGCCCTGATTAATTACAGGATAGGACAATGTCATCTTGCACTTCGAAACATTAATGAGGCACTGGAGTATTTTGAGAAAGCATATAAGCTGGACAACTTCCTGCNTGGGANTTCACTCATCGCTTGGTCAGGCCTACCATCTCAAGGGAAATCTGGATAGGGCCGTTGAAGAGTACAATAAGTAYAAGGAATCGCTTTCCCCCGGGAAATTGGCAAAAGATGAGGTAGGCTTTTATCTTCAGCAATGTGAGTAYGCCAAGTCATTGATGAGCAAACCAATAAAAGTGTCAATTAAGAATATGGGCAGCAATATCAATTCTGAGTATCCTGATTATGCGCCGTCCATTACMCTGGATGGAAAGACGTTTATCTTTACCTCMCGGAGATCTGATACAAAAGGGAAAGGAAGAGACAACTAYGACCATGGTTATTACGAAGATGTGTATACATCCAATTACAATGAGTCTTCCAGCAGCTGGTCACCTGCGGARGGAATTAAGGGACGGGTAAATACGGTATTTCATGATGCCAGCATGAGCATTTCTCCTGATGGAACTGAGATMTTTGTCTACAAGAATGCTCCGACAACTACCAAAAGCGGAGATATCTACGTRTCTCGCAAGGGCTCTACAGGAAAATGGTCAAAGCCACAATCGTTACCGGGTAAGAACATCAACACATCTTATTTTGAAAGTTCTGCTTGCCTCAGTGCCGATGGCAACATGTTGTACTTCGTAAGTGAAAGGAAGAAAGGATTGGGTCATGGAGATATTTACAGAAGCAAACGTATTTCCAGAACAGAATGGGGTGAGGCAAAAAACCTTGGGCCAATGATCAACTCAACGGAAGATGAAATTGGCGTGTTCATCCATCCGGATGGGAAAACACTATTCTTCAGTTCCAAGGGRCATAAGTGCATAGGTGGMTATGATATWTTCAGGTCGGTGTTTAARGATGGRAAATGGTCGCAAGCGGAGAATATAGGATACCCTATCAACACAACTGGTGATGATGTGCATTTTGTAATGACAACRGAYAATCAAACTGGCTTYTACTCRAGCATMAGGCCGGATGGATTTGGYGANAAAGNATGTATATGAAATCAATTTTGAAAAGTTTGATATTGTTAAAGGGGAAGAGATAAGGGAAAAAGAGTCGCATCCACTTGCGATCCTGAARGGTACCGTTACGGACAATCAAATCTTACAGGGAGTGAARGGTAAGATTTATGTGATTGATCCGGCAACCAATGAACTTRTTGGTTCYACATCTACTGATGAAAAYGGRAAYTATTTTATCATTGTTCCTGGTAATCTRGAGTATGAGGTTGGCTTTAGYAATGAGAAATTTAAGAATAGCAAAGTGAAGGTGAAGTTAGTTGCAGATGATAATACAACGCTYACAACGGTTAAGGACTTTGAYGTTGAAAGAAAAGAGAAATTAATCTTTGTAAAGCCTGAAYTATTTGAGGTGCAGAACATATTGTTTAAGCTKGCCAGCGCRCAACTTGAAATCAGTGAAGGATCTAAGATTCAATTGGACGCGGTTATTAAGCAGTTAGAGACGGCCCCCGGATTCCAAATCCARATTCAYGGCCATACAGACGACATGGGTAAAGAAAAATACAATGTGGAGCTCTCACTAAAGAGRGCCAACTTTATCGCAGAATATGTGGAAGGTAAAGGTGTTGACCCRGAGAATCTTATTGTTGAAGGATTTGGMTCTGATCAGCCATTGGCACCAAATRYTACTGAAGAAGGACGGGCCCGGAACAGAAGGGTTGAAGTAAAATTGATTGAGTAGGGCTCACTGGCCAATCTCACCTTCYTGCTTTGTCCACACAATTCCATCGAGAATCTTYTGCACATGATTCTCAAATCCCYTTAACGCATCAGGGCCTCCAACTCTATTCTTAATGGTCTTTTTTTGCCCRTTGAGGTGCATGGTAGTATACGTRGTGGGCAAGTCCGTTACGGGTCGATCATATTCGTCATTRAATYCAAAATAGTTGACGTTGCGCGCCATGTGCCGAATTGAATTCATCTGATCCTCAGTCAGCCGGCCAGTATGTATTCCTTCATTTCTAACAAATCTTTTGCCTTGGTAAACYACATATCCACTATTGTAAATACTYGCCGTATARATAGGGCAACGACCATARCAAGGTGTTTTTCTYATCGTCATGAACAAGGAGTCCAGTGCRGATWCTTCCTTCTGGTCAGCAACTTTRTCTTCAAGATCCAATACCATTTCCTTGTTGCCAATRATCTTTGGYGSCGCCGCCTCAACCTTTTGGGTRCCYTTCWCCGAACCTKCTTGTTCCTTRGTGGTTTTACAAGCTGCAAACACGATCACTATTGTGACWGCAACCAGATAATTTCCYGAGATTTTCATATGCAAGGATTTTTAGTTTCCCAATRGCAAGTCAATTACCTTGCCAANNCCCACCGGGGCATTACTTGGCCTTATAACCRCGCTCYTTGGCCATCTTYTCCAATCGCTTCTGGAATTTCGACTTGGGYGGGGYCGGTTTCTTCTTGTTTAGCTGGAGCTTTGCCAATATGGCTTTCTCATCCACAAACCTTCTCATAAGGTATTGCTGACCGAATGTAATCATAGTCGCGACAAAGTAGTAATAGCTCAATGCCGAGGCAAAGTCATTGAAAAAGCCCAAAAACATAATGGGCATCATGTACATCATCACCTTCATYTGAGGCATCTGCATCTGMCCCCCGCCACTCATTTCAGCATTCATCTTAACGGATAACAGGGTCGCCCCGGTCATCAGCAATGTGAAYAGGGAAATATGGTCACCGTAGAATGGGATTTCGAAACCATTTGGGAAATCATAGATTGAATCATACGATGAAAGGTCTGTTGCCCAAAGAAATGGTTGTTGACGCAACTCAATGGACGATGGAAAAAAGCGATACATGGCTATAAGTATCGGAAACTGAACGAGCATCGGCAGACATCCACCGAGGGGGTTCACTCCGGTTTTTTTGTATAGGGCCATAACTGCCTGTTGCTTTTTCATTGCATCTTCCTTATTTGGAAACTTTGCATTGACCTCATCCACCTGAGGYTTCAATACACGCATCTTGGCAGTTGATTTATAGGACTTGTACATCAGAGGRAACAACAACATCTTGATRAATATCGTCATGATCAGTATAATTATACCATAGCTGTCAATCACCTTGCCCAGGCCATTAAAAATCGGAATAATAAGCCCGACATTCACCCAACGGAATATWCCCCAACCCAGCGGAATAATATCCTCATAGGCTAACTCATACTCCTGCAAACTGCTGTAGTTGTTAGGCCCGAAATAAAAGTCCATAGGAAATGATTCATCAGGCAAGTGATTGTACGGAATCCAAAAATTGGCTTTCATYAGCTTCACATTCCGTTGATCTTCCTCATCTGTAACCGTTTCCACCGTTGTGGGTGTTTCAAAATGGGTCTCGGCTGTAAGRATGGATGAAAAAAACTGCCCTTTAAAGGCAATCCATCTCACCTTRGTTGGCAGCTTCTCCATTTCGTCGCTTGTTTCGGACARGTATTCAACCTCRTCACCCAGATATTTATARTARACMGTGGAGTTAATTCGTTCAAGGTTGAGATTCTTCTCCTGACGTGGTATGTATACATTCCAATCAAAAGAAACCGCATTGGAATTGGAGGCTATTATCTTGTCYACACGATGGAAATTCATCCTAAAATCAAGGTCATAGGAATTACCGCCAAGTGTGTACAGATACTCAATATAMCCCTCATCATCTGCGTACAACCGCATRCCTAAGSTCTTGGCATTACTGCCTTCWACAACAAAYGATCGCCCTTGRGGCTGRAAGTAYCGRGTYTGTGTCTCAATCCCTTCAGTACCAGAGAAGAATGTCACATTAAATGTAGTGGAATCACCTTTRAATAAGTACAAAGGAAGAGAGTCGTACGTTTKGTAATTCTTGAGYTCGACAGTGTGAATCTTGCCCCCCTTRTTAGAAATTGTGATTTTTATCAGCTCATTCTCGATGGTATAAAATTCCTCTTCTCCGTATARAGCCTTCTCGAATAATGCATAAGATCTGTTTGAATCCAGCTGTACCACCGCAGTTTGCTCCGCGGGATTTTCCAAGGGATCAACACCCGGATTTACATTAACGGGTYGTTCAGAAAACTCTTGCCCAGTCAGGGCACTCTGTGCAGCAACNNNNGCTGAGTCCTGCCGCTCTTGGGCAATTCTTATCTGCTCAGGTGAAGGACGGGTGAAATAGCTAAATCCAATAAGTATGAGGAAAATCAGTACGATTCCTATGATTGAATTTACATTTGCACCTCCCCTATCCTCAAGCATCTCCTCTAGAAATTATGTAAGACTTAGTTCGTCACAGTCTCCCCGAGTTCAACCGCGGCTCTGACAAAGTTTACAAAGAAGGGATGTGGAYTGGCCACAGTACTCTTATACTCAGGATGGAACTGTACACCAATAAACCACGGATGATCYCTGATCTCAAYAATTTCAACCAAAYCCCCATCAGGATTAATCCCCGAAGCCAGCATACCAGCMTCYTCAAAATCAGRCAGAAACTCGTTGTTGAATTCATACCGATGCCGGTGMCGCTCACTAATATTCTTAGTGTTATAACATGCYTTCGCCATGGAACCGTCCACAAGTTCGCAATCATACGCCCCTAACCTCATGGTRCCMCCCTTCATTACTACTTTCTTCTGCGCCTCCATAATGTCGATAACCGGAYTTKTAGTATCGGGGTTAATTTCTGTAGAATGGGCATCCTTCCAGCCCAATACATTCCGGGCAWATTCAATAACGGCACATTGCATTCCAAGACAAATCCCCAGRAATGGAACRCCWGTTTCCCTGGCATATTTGATAGCGGAGATCTTACCCTCGACTCCCCGTTCACCAAACCCGGGAGCAACCAGGATTCCATTCAAACTCTGAAGTAATTCTGCAACATTATCATCAGTAATATTCTCAGAGTGGATCCTTAYCAACTTCACAGCACAGTCATTGCTCACTGCTGCGTGAATAAAAGACTCCGCAATTGACTTGTATGCGTCTTTCAACTCGACATATTTGCCAATTAACCCTATCCGAACTTCGCGATTGGGATTTTTCAGCTTGTTGACAAATGCACTCCAGTCATCCAAATCCGGATCTGGCGATGTAGGCAATGACAACCTGCTCAACACAACATTATCCAGTTCTTCATCCYTCATCAGCAAGGGAACTTCATAAATCGTTTCYGCATCAATTGATTCGATTACTGCTTCCTTGCTAACATTGCAGAACAATGCGATTTTTTTCYTGATATCATCATCCARYGGTCTCTCYGTGCGACAAACCARTATATCCGGCTGCACACCRGCTTCSAGGAAGGTTTTAACAGAATGCTGGGTTGGCTTGGTTTTAAGTTCACCTGARGCGGCCAAATAAGGTATTAAGGTAAGATGGATGACCAAACAACTGTCTTTCATCTCCCATTTCATCTGACGGACAGCTTCAATATAGGGCAATGACTCAATATCACCTACCGTACCGCCTATCTCTGTAATTACAAAATCAAATGCGCCCTCATCTCCAAGCAATTTAACCGAACGTTTGATCTCATCGGTGATATGCGGAATGACCTGAACTGTTTTGCCCAGGTAAGCCCCCTCCCGTTCCTTGTTTATCACGGATTGGTATACCCGTCCTGTAGTAATGTTGTTTGCTTGAGAAGTGGCAATATTTAAAAATCTTTCATAATGACCGAGGTCCAGATCAGTCTCAGCCCCGTCATTGGTCACGTAACACTCGCCGTGTTCATAGGGATTCATAGTACCGGGATCAATATTGATATATGGATCCAGCTTCTGTATAGTGACCTCGTAGCCTCTTGCCTGGAGTAATTTAGCAAGCGACGCGGAGATAATTCCTTTACCTAAGGATGATGTAACACCACCCGTTACAAATATATACTTGGTATCAGTCACAATAGGGTCAATTTAACGGATACAAAATTAGGAAATATTACCCAATTATCCGAGAGCTGCGAAATACCAATAAGTATAAATTTACGCATGGGAGCTTCAGACCAATTTGGCAATCGCCGGTAATATTAGAATTTGAAGCTCACCCCGGCCGTAGGTAAGAAAGGAAGCTGATCAACACGCTGATAACGTGCTCTATCAAAGTAAAACATATTCTGGCGGTTATAGACATTGGTAATAGAAATCACGGCCTCCAACGTAGAATTTGCCCCAAACTCAAACTTTCGCTTCAATGTGAGGTCAAGACGATGGTAGGTTGGGAGTCGGCCATTGTTCAACGGGCCGTAGATGAAGCCCAGCTCACCATTTTCAGTTGTATAATCGGAATTGATTCCATCACTGAACAGATACTTTTCAAATATGCCAGCCGTTTGTGTGAACGGAAATCCAGTGCCTAAATTCCACCTGACATTCGCTTCCCAGTTCAGATCTTCACCAAATGTATAAGATGAAACAATATTYGCATTGTGCCTTCTGTCAAAATGTGGGTTATATTCGATCTTTACCCCATCMKCATCKGTGAGCACATCATCAAAACGCGTTACATAACCGAGTGTGTACACTACCCAAAGATACCARCGCTTATGATCATACTTCAATARGAAATCACCTCCAWAAGCRCTTCCCCTTTCCACKATAAAGTCTTTCTTTWGAAAATCAGGCTTATCCGCAAAATCAGGAGAATCATCAAACAGTTTGTTCCGGTTGATGTTTGTCAATTGATTGAACAATTTATAATACCCCTCAACATTTATACTGATGTGCCGGGATACATCGTATTCAAATCCCAATATCGCATGCCTGGCCTTCTGTAAGGCATGTGTGACTTCTTCTCCATCAAATTCATTCTGCAGGTTTTCTGGTCCAGAGAGGAATCCATARAAGAGGTTTACMACATCTCTGTCGGAAACAGCGCTGATCAAATTTTGAGAATAGAAACCACCGGCAAATTTTATCCTGAAGTTATCAGAAGCGTTGTATTTCAAACCCAATCGCGGTTCGGGAGAAAAAGTTGAGAGTGAGGCATAGTAATGAGCGCGGAAACTAGCTTCAATCAAGAGTTTCTTAAATATTTTTTTATACTTTACATATCCTGCAAGCTCCGTAGTAAAATCTTCCTTCTCTATTTTTCTGTTGACCTGGTTGTGGAAAGTAAAATCCGTATTGAATCCGAGWACTTCAAGTCCATATTTCAGTTCATCTTTCCCCAGGAAATAGGTAAAGTCCAATCCGACATTAAAACCGGAAATGCTACTTGTTCTCTCACCGATCGTAGAATTCTCTTCTTCCAATGATATATCATATTTAGAATAAGAAAAATTGCCCTCAACAAGAACCGGGGTATTGGTTGGGACCAATATAAAACGGCTCCCAAATCCTGTAGAGCTCCAATGTAAATCTGAAACCTGCTGGTAATTAACCTGGTCATCAAAGGAGAAACCAAATAAATTAATTTTACTTCCCCTGCTTCCATTGAAGGAGAGTTTTCCATATATATCAGTGAAATTGTAAGGCAATCCTTCGGAGTAGTTTCCAGCAGCCGCATTATCCTGCCATCCACTTGTAACRCYGTTCATCAAATCCGCATACAGCAAYTTMGAACTCTGTCTTAAATAGGAGTGTTTGGCTGAAATRACATAAGAAGAACTACCGCTTCCACCGGGAACGTATTTTTTTATGGGACCTTCAATCATCACCTTAGATGCAAATGGATTCGCAGAAACTTTACCGGCAATGTGCTTCCTGTTTCCATCCCGGGTAGTAATATCCATAATCGAAGAGATTCGCCCACCATATTCTGCATTGAATCCGCCTGTATATACATCAGCACTTCTAATTAGATCTGCATCAAATACAGAGAACAAGCCAATTGAATGAAAAGGATTATAAATAACCATCCCATCCAGCAGCACCTTATTCTGGATTGGCGACCCCCCGCGAATGTAAAGCTGCCCACCCTGGTCACCGGTGAATACTACTCCAGGAAGCACCTGTAAATACTGGGCAAGATCAGGTTCTCCTCCTATCGTTGGTATTTGCTTGATTTGCTTTGGCGTTATCTTTATAACTGATGTTTGAATCTCCGTTTTCCTCGCTTGTCTTTCGGCAGAAATCTCCACAACACCGAGCTGGATTTCAGCCTTCGTAATATTCAACAGTTCAGAGATTATCTGATTGGCCTTCAGCTGAATTGGTATTTTCARRGTGTCATAGCCCAGGTAGGARACMAYCAGGGTRTATGCTCCCGGCGGAACCTGTGAAATAGCRTAGTGGCCGTTTACATCAGTAGAGGCACCATAWGTGGTACCTGCTAAATATACATTGGTAAAGATAATGGGTTCTCCCCCGTTCTGGTCATACACAAAACCCCTGATAGTACCAGTTTGAGATAGCGCAATCTGTGCGGTAAACAGAAATAGAACTACAGAAAAACAGAAAGTTCCAAACGCCTTGTACATCATTTTCCAGAATTTGGTCGCAAATATAGAGAATCAGATGGAATTGATTGTCCCGATTTTGACGGGAGGTTCATTCGTGATTAATTTATTGATGACAGCCCGATCAAATAAGTGTTAAACCAGATAYACCGTCAAGACAGGAAACCTATAACAATTCCATAAAGAAATTATTGTATTCCGCCAAGGGAAAGAATGTATTCGAATTCTTTCCTGGCTACAGGCATTRCAGACAGGCGGGATTGCCTGATCAGGGCTATTTCCGMTAGTTTMGGATCGGCCTTGATTTGTTTTAACGTSACYGGAACCTTYAGTGCYTCCACAGGTTCGATATCAACAGCTACCCAACGATCGTCATCTGTGGTAGGATYCTGGTAACTCTCCTTGATAACCCGGGCGTATCCAACCACTTCAAGTCCTTCATTGCTGTGATAATAGAGCACCAAATCACCAACTTTCATGGCATTTAAGTGCATGCGCGCCGCATAGTTGCGAACCCCATCCCAATAGGTCCATTTRTCTTTAAYCAGYTCGTCCCARGCGTAYTTAAASGGTTCSGATTTWACWAGAAAGTAATYCATRWTRKTYAKKDKTWATKRRWWATKKKWGTYWKGWTTWRWRGAWRNTGNTTAATGRAMWAWKKKGMAAATTGGTTGATTGGTTGATTGGTTGATTKGWWGATKKGTTRATKRRYTRATTKGMWRATTGGYTGATTGGTTGNTTGGYTGATTSGTTRATKGKYKGRWWTACAGGTTTAGAATTTAGAGTTTAGRGTTTAGAGTTTAGGGTTTAGAGTTCAAACCCAGTCCCGATCAGTGTAATATCTTGTACACAAGTTCCTTTACCAACTCATCGCCAGAGGTAGTCACATTCTCAACTCCTTTCGACCTCATATCATATGTTCTTAAATCACTGATCACATCTATCAATTTATCYGGATGATAGTTTCTTGCGGCAGTTTCATACTCACCGACAAAGTAGGGGTTTATCTTCAGCATAGATGCCACRTTGTTCCTCGATTTGTCAGGCAAACGGTGATACATTACCAACTTRCTGAAATAGGAGAATAGTGATGACACCGTTAATACTACAGGATTACTATTTGGATTAGATGCAAAGTAATTGATGATTTGATTGGCCTTGACCACATTTTTTGTTCCRAGAGCTTTCTGCAATTCAAATCTGTTAAAGTCTTTACTTATTCCAATATTCGCTTCTACATGATCYGCATCTATCTCCGTACCWACWGGAATATTGACCATTAGTTTTTCAAGTTCATTGGCAATAGTGCCAAGGTCAGTACCCAAATACTCCGTAAGCATTACCAAAGCCCGYGGAACTATTTTATATCCTTTGGCCTGCAAGTGRTTTGTKATCCAMYCSKRAACYYGGTTTTCATAAAGTTTTTTAGATTCGAATAATACCCCACAATTGGCTACGTCCTTAGAAAACTTCTTACGCCCGTCCAACTTCTTATACTTATAGCAAATGACAAGGATGGTAGATTTAAGAGGTCTTTCAATATAGGCAGCCAGCTTCTCAATATTCTTAATTGTTTGCGCTTCCTTGACAATTACCACCTGGTGATTGGCCATCATAGGAAACCGCTTAGCCTCGGCGATGATACCATCCACATCGATATCCCTTCCGTATAAAATCGTTTGATTGAACCCCTTCTCAGCTTCATCAAGTACATTTTCAGCTATATAATCRCTAATCTCATCAATAAAAAAAGACTCCTCACCYGTGAGAAAATASACYGGRTGATAGACCTTRTTTTTAAGGTCTCCTATGATTTGTTCAAATGTCATTTGGTMSGAATACRAATAATTACGAAKGTACGAATACTTGTTTGAACTGYTTTGACSAAYACAACACAATAATCCCYGTTTCACCRGGCACATTNCACTGTGMAAMGAGCATATTCTCGTTGCTCTWTAACAACATATATTGAACAGTGCAAATTCGTACATTCGTACAAACAAGTCTTCCGACAGGTAGATTCGTATTCGTACCATGGATAAGYTAAACTTCCCYACATATGCGTTCAAGGTAAAAGGCCAGGGAGAGGAAAAAAAGATCTTTGACGAGATAAGGAAGAAGTACATCATACTCACACCCGAAGAATGGGTGAGACAAAATCTGGTTCGATACCTGATCCGGGAAAAGAACTATCCCAGCGGCTTRTTTAAAGTTGARACCGGATTAAAGTACAACAACCTGGCMAAGAGAACTGAYGTGGTSGTTTACAATCCACAGGCAGAAGTGGTGTTAATTGTGGAATGTAARGCCCCYGGCGTAACCATCAATCAAGATCCATTTAATCAAATAGCAATGTACAATAAGGAACTGCAAGGGAAATACCTGATTGTTACCAACGGATTGTCACATTATTGTTGCAAAATGGACTATGAAAATGGAGAACACAAATTTTTGGATGAGATACCAGATTATAAATCCATTTCAGTGAGCGCGAAAAATGTCTAGCCAACCTATAACCTTGACCCAAATTCTTCGTATAAAATTCATCTCTAACAAAAAAGAGCAATTGGCTTTGAGACTTCTGGTTATCATATTAATTCTACTGGTCAATGCGGCACAGAATTTTTCATGGGCGCAATCCAGCCCTCCCAACTTCTTGCCCAACACGGTCATTTTCAAAGTGAAGACTGATTTTCGTTCACTTTGCAGGGTGGATGCCATCGATGATCCAGCCTTTAACAGGATCATACAAAGTCTGGGARCAAGCGAGGTKGTGAAGAAATTCCCACGACACAGTCAACCGAGAACTACMTATAATATAGATGGGCTTCCGTTAGCGGATCTCAGTTTGATCTATCAACTGACCTACAGCTCCAATGTATCAATTGAMAAGGTCATACGATCGATWARTAACCTTCCSCTCACAGAATACACCCAGAARCACTATTTACCRAGGATGCTTTAYACACCYAATGATAACCCTACAGACCTGAACAATCAATATCACCTCGRWAACATTCADGCATTTGCKGCTTGGGATATCGAGAAAGGCGACACCAATGTGGTTATTGGCATTACBGAYACDGGGGTGGATACTGCTCATATTGATCTCGTGGGAAATCTAAAATACAATTACCWGGAAGTTTATGATGGTSTGGACAATGACAATGAYGGATATATTGACAACTACCAGGGYTGGGATATGGGTGATAATGACAACGACCCCAGCAGTTCRGGCATCGCCTACCACCACGGKACGTCRGTAGCCGGATTGGCTGCAGCTTCAACCRACAACGGAATTCAGGGKGCWGGYGTGGSATTTAAGTGCAAGTTCTTACCYATTAAGTGCAATCAGGATAATGAGGGTTTCYTRAGAAARGGCTATGAAGGAATCGTTTACGCAGTGGACCAYGGRTGCCAGATCATCAATTGCTCCTGGGGAGAYACSAGYTCGGCACCAAGGCCGTTCGAGCARGASATTGTCAATTATGCAACRTTGAATAACAATGYCCTGGTGATTGCKGCTGCCGGTAACAGCAACAATCAATCTWYATGGTACCCMGCTTCATTGAAATATGTAATTAGYGTTGGCGGYACGGATAGCAATGAYGTAAAATATACCGTTTCATCTGTYGCKGGTTCCAGTTATGGAAGGCACCTKGATCTCAGTGCTCCTGCGCACAATATTTTCGCACCTACTGTACCCAGCGGTATCGGAAACGTAAACTCCGGCACTTCCTACGCCGCTCCCATCGTGGCAGGTTGCGCTGCCCTTGTCAAATCCAGGTTTCCAAATTATACGGCCTTACAAATTGGCGAACAGCTTCGGGTCACTGCGGATAACATAGATATGATATCTGGCAATGCAGCTTTCCAGGARAAGCTRGGCAGTGGWAGGGTCAATSTATTCARRGCKGTWACRGATACTTCCAGACCYTCTGTAGTTATGATCACTCAGCTTGTTACAGATGGGAATGATGAAATCTTCAATATTGGAGATACCATWAGKRTAGAGGGCATWTTTAAGAATTACCTCGCACCRACYGCTGGCGTATCCTTTGCTTCAATTTCCAGTACGAATCCCAATATTACATTTATTCAGAGTGTTGCCTCATTGGGTATGCTCGGTACCCTGGATACTGTCRGYAACTTTGGCTTTCCGCTGATGTTCACCATCGATCCCACGGTGGGAAGCGATGAATTGMTAGAGYTGCGCCTGGAATTCAAYGACACCTCCCTYATCGGATATGAATATATGAGCATTAYGGTTAACCCRAGCTATGTTGACATCGAGGTGAATAATATCAGCACATCGATGATAGGCCARACACGGATTGGTTTTGAGGATTCCTGGCCGCTGGAAAACAGAGCAGGCCTGGGATTTCAATACAGAGGTGAACAGATGATTTTCGAAGCAGGATTAATGGTTGGCGCTCAAATAGGTTCTTCCACTTTTGTTTCGGACAATATTTGGGACTTTGTTGCYCCGGATGCGGATTTYGTTAGCGTTACCGGGGCYAAAGCRGTGGTCTCTACKGTGGCSGATATTGAAGCCAATTGTGTGGTCAATGATGATGGYGCYGGKGCGGATACMATGAAAATTTCCGTGGATCACACTATATAYGCCTGGTCAAATAGTCCGGATGAAGATTAYATATTRCTCAAATACGATATCATCAACACTGGATCAGATACTTTGATGAATTTATATGCCGGAATCAACGCRGATTGGGACATTTGGRRYTTTCARCAGAATACCACAGCCAATGATTTYGGAACSAGGATGGGMTACGTAARGAGCACGGAAGGTGGTAGCCCATACGCRGGGATCAAGCTACTTTCCAATGGGCCCTATATTCATTACGCAATCGATAATTATGCCGGTGCTCCAGGAATTGACATCTTTGGCAGTAGTTTTTCAAGTGCCAAAAAGTACATTGCTCTTTCAACCAATAAGCTAACCGCTGGCACCATTGGATCCGGAAATGACGTAATTGATGTGGTAAGTACCGGACCATTTAACCTGATGCCGCAGGATACTCTCACTGTCAGCTTCGCCATGTTAGCGGGGAATAATTTGCTTGACCTGGTGAATGCGGCAAATGCGGCACAGGCCATGTACGATACGCTCTTCAGTGAACCTGATCCAGTATCAATAATGTCATTGCCCCCCGCAAATCCTCAAATTGAACTTTATCCAAACCCAAGTGAGGGTGAGATTGTTCTCAGTTTCTCAAATATCACAAGTGAATCTGCCATTCTTCAATTATTCGATATGGCCGGACATGTCGTGTTCAGCTTGAATATTGAGGTTGGGACGCGCTCTCGTACGCTGGATATCTCAACACTTAAGGCCGGAATCTACCAATATCGCGTTCGTTCCAGCGAATGGGAGCGCAACGGTAAACTGGTACTTGTTCAATAAAGATTTGTAATATTGTATCTGCCTTAAGGCGGATAGAAAAATTAAAAAATGACATTGGAAGATATTATCAATATTTCAGGTAAGCCTGGGCTCTTTAAAATAATTAGCAGAACAAAAAATGGCTTGATTGCCGAGGCGTTGGAAGACAAGAAGAGAATTCCTGTATTTGCCACGGATAGTGTAAGTGCGTTCACAGATATCAGTATTTACACTGARGAGGACAGTGTTTCGCTAAAGGAGTTATTTCAAAAAATATCAAAAAAGGAATCAGGAGGYGYTGCAATTGATCCCAATTCGGATRCGGCTAAGGTTAAGGCGTATTTTAAGGAGGTACTTCCCGACTATGATGAGGATCAAGTATATGATTCACACATCAAGAAAGTACTGAAATGGTACAACTTGCTACAGGACCTGAASTTGYTGGAAGAGCTGCTCAAGGATGATGAGGAGTCAAAAGAYRGCGAGGARAAAAAGAAGGYGRGTAACGCAAACTTTGATCAGAAACAAAAGCGWTCACAAGCNCACAANACGNNAAGGCAAGCAGYAGAGCTAAAGGAGGGACCCAGACCTCTATGCCACGTAAGGCTTCTTAGGAAATCACATTCACTTCCCTTTCCAGGGTAATTCCAAATTTAGTGCTGACTGAATCCAGGATTTCTTCAGACATTTCRAATATTTCAGATCCGCTGGCATTGCCATAATTGGCCAATACCAATGCGTGTTTCTCATGAACGCCAGCATCCCCTACTCTCTTTCCCTTCCAACCACAATAATCGATTAACCAACCAGCCGCGAGCTTTATTCCATTATCCGCCGGGTATGAAACYACGTTCGAATGTTCRGMCTTTATACGMTCAAACTCCTCATGCGAAACAATTGGGTTTTTGAAAAAGCTACCCGCRTTGCCGATTTCTGCGGGATCAGGTAATTTYGAGCTTCGAATATTGATRACCGCCTGACTAATGGCCCCGATGGTTATATCTTCCACCCCCATTGAGTCCAATTCCTGCCCGAGCGTACCATAAGAAGTATTTAGCACCGGAATCCTGGATAAGCGCAGTGTTACCTGAGAGATCAGGTATYTACCCTTAAGTTCATTTTTAAAAACGGACTCCCGATAYCCAAAMCGGCATTCATCAATACYAAATTGCCGTATCTCACCAGAGTTAACGTCGATSGCCTCCAGGCTTTCAAATACATCCTTAAACTCAACTCCATAGGCGCCAATGTTTTGCATAGGAGCAGCGCCAACATTGCCTGGAATTAACGAAAGATTCTCAATACCTGCGTACCCATTATCAACACAGTGCACCACCAATTTATGCCAGTTTTCTCCTGCGCCAACATTTATATAGTAGTGGTTTTCATCCTCACGTTCTAATTGGATACCGCTAAAACCTACCTTAAGAATGACACCTTCAAAATCATTCTTGAGGAGAATATTGCTTCCCCCACCTAATATCAACTTCGGTAACCTCTCAAATTTTGATTCAGAAATGAATGCTCTCACATCCTCAACCGATGAAATCTCCACAAAGTATTTTGCGGAAACATCAATACCAAATGAGTTTAAGCGTTTAAGAGAAACATTTTCCTGGACCTCCATGCCATTTAGCGGTTTGAACAAATGCAATGCATCTGTGAATTAGCACGAATGTACGAATCAGGTAATTATAAATTATGGCGATCAACCAACAATCCTCAATGAGAGACAAATCTATAAACCGGATATACAGGGCAARGGCCTAAAGGCGATTTATTATCTTCGTCGGCAAGATAAATCCAGATGACCCGAGTAATTGCATCAGTTACAAATGACCTCAGCATCGATCAGAGGTTGCACAAAGTTTGTTCGACACTTTCCGATGCAGGATATGAGGTATTATTGGTCGGGCGGAAGTTTAAAGATAGTCCGGCTATCAGACGTCCCTATCAAACAAAACGCATGCGCCTATTGTTCAATCGCGGTGCTTTGTTCTATGCTGCTTATAATTTTCGGTTGTTCTTTTTTCTACTCTTTAAGCGCTGTGATATTCTCGTTGCCAATGACCTCGATACGCTCCTCGCAAATTATTGCGCGGCAAAAATAAAGGGCGTTCCACTTATTTATGACTCACATGAGTATTTCTGTGGAATGCCYGAGCTGTCHGATCGCCCVTTTGTTCGGTCTGTTTGGAGAGGYATTGAACGTTCAATATTTCCRAAACTCAAATGTGTGATTACTGTAAACCAATCCGTAGCTGACCTCTACCACRATGAGTACGGCAAGGAARTMCACGTGGTRAAAAAYTATCCTATGGGWGAAGTMCAGCAAGAGATAAAATCAAAAYCAGCSCTTGGAYTACCAGATGACAARCACCTTATTTTATACCAAGGGGCCGTTAATTTGAATCGCGGTCTTGAGGAAGCTGTAMRGGCTATGCAATGGGTAGACAATGCTATTCTCTTGATTATCGGTAATGGAAATTCATTTRGCAACCTGAAGAAAGTCATAAGCTCATGTGATCATCGGGATCGCATCATVTTGAAGGGTTGGTTGCCTTTTGAAGAACTGATACACTATACAAAAAATGCAGATGTCGGACTGGCCATTGAGAAAGACAGCAGTCTCAATTACAAATACAGTTTGTCCAATAAGTTATTCGACTATATCCATTCYGGTTTGCCAATATTATCTTCCAGGTTGGTRGAAAATGAGCGCATTATATCTGAATATGARGTTGGTGCRTTCATTGACAACCACGAYCCACAGCATATTGCCAGTCAGCTTGGTTTCATGCTCTCAGAYAGYGCCCACCGGGATATTTGGACAACCAATCTAAAAGAAGCTAAAGCAGCCTATAAATGGGAGAACCAGGTGCCAGACCTAATGCGTCTATATCATCAGGTGTCGAGCTAAAATGCCGCYTGGTGGTTTGTAGMGCTTCTTTTCATAAGCGTACATAGATAACCCAAACGGTACATATCAAAATATTTCAGGTCRGGATTTTTTGAGTACAGGTTCTCAAGCCATGCACTTTTACGGTTTCTAAAACGCCTGGCAAACACATTGTGCAGGTGAAGTTTTTTYARGGTCTTGTATACMCGGTATAGCCTYACATGATTGTTCATTTTACCAGCTTKCACCAGATCAACCAAGGTTTCAATAGCCACCTCRGTCTTAGAGATRAAATCAGCATTATTTTCAAGTCCACAGTGAATGAGGGGGTTRTCAATGTGTTTTACCCTGATGCCCCKTGCATTTAGCTCCGCRCCGAAAAGCGTATCCTCGTGTCCATAATGTAAGATGCTTTCATCAAACTTAATTGAATCAAAGGAGTCCTTGTCAATCAGGAATACYCCTGTCATAAAAGAGGCATAAGGGTATTTACACCGCCGTTTCAGCCCATTGGACTCCCTTTCACGGCCATARGTCCAGCGYAACATGTATTCTGGATTAGCAGGTATTTCTTCATCATATCCGACTCCACCAACCACAGCTCCAGCCCCTTCCATCGCCTTTACATAGGCAATTAAAAAGTCGTCAGAAGGGACGGCCATATCGCAATCAATAAACAACAGCGTTTCGTACTTCGCTTTCTCAGCCAATCTATTTCTGATYCTGGCRCGACCGATATTCTCGTCCAGCCTTTCCCATTGAACWCGGGGAAGTGATTGTATTTCASCRYTAGCYKCACSAAACTCCTCAGATGAAGCATCATCCAGGCAGATGATCTCAAAATCCAGTTTGGCAGCBATRCCCTGGCGGTGCAATTCCHTTACCAACCCGGTACTATCTCTATTGTATATGGGAATGAGAATGGACAGCATATTCADCATCTAGCGAGCCCAATAATAACAATAAATTCTAAKGGAAATTGCTTCCGTTCTCTTTTTGACTGTCAAACGTTATGGTAACGTTACAGTACCTGTAGAAATACAGCCGTTRGCATCCGTAACTGTTACGTTGTAAAYACCGTCGCACAAACYRGTCTGAAACTGATCAYTGTATCCATTGTCCCAGGTTACCGTGTAATTGGGTGTGCCGCTGGTAGGAAARACATATGCTGAACCAGAACAGAGACAGTTGCAAACGGCAACACTTCCAGAGGTCGGAGAGGTTAATARAGGTGGTTGTGTTATTACTACCGGAACTGAGGCGGCCGTACAGCCACTTGCATCGGTTACAGTTGCATTATAAATACCGTCACATAAACCAGAGGCGGTAGCTGTAGTTTGAGCAAGGGGGTCATCCCATAAATAAGTGTAAGGAGGAGTACCAGTGGAAGCGGCTGTCGTTGCAGATCCATTGCAATCCCCAAAGCAAAGGGGATCGGTTACCGAAATTAAGTCAAGCGTAAGTATRGGAAGTGGAACACARYYATTRTTSAWGGTDBTGATACAYGCDGCATTTBCAGCABTGTTAGSMGCDCCAGGTGTTBCATCATCVGAYCCACAWGCSBSAATATCCCCGGCACABCCCTGTACCCAGTTTCCCTGAACCGAATTATCACARCTAATGCTGTTATCGGCRTAAAAHACATCATCAGTDGCAGAGCCCGCACCCATCCATATATCGCCATTTGTATTTGCCGAACCCCAGCCMAGRCTAAATACGGGTGTTGYGAGATTTGCAGCATCATAAATCTGAAATCCATCCACTCCATTCGCCATSGAAAYRGGTGTCCAGGACCCGCCAGAAACCCATCCCGTAGTTGGATAAACGCTGGTCCCAGAATTGGGCTGCGTSGTATGKCGRTCAAAAAGAGYAGAGCTAATGGGTATCACCAAATTGCAATTGCCATCAGTCATGGAGAGATCAGCGCCCGGCAGGGAYGGATTGGGATCTCCATCGTTATAGATAGTAATCAAAGTTCCAAAAGGAATACAAGACCAAAATGGATCATTGGYAAAGCGGCAAGCTCCGGAGGCRATGCCAACTCCCGTTGTTGGCCCTCCATTTAAGTAGCCATTRTTGTCGTCGAATATCCACAAGCGTAAATCAATGCAGCCTGCAGCACAAGCTCCACCTTCAACCAAAAACTCCACATACTCCTGGGAGCCAGACGGACCTTGGGAAACCTCATTAATTACAATCTGAGAAAAACCAAGTAYGGGCAACCCAAAACCCATCAGAAGGAGTGATATCTTTCTTAGCTGTTGCATGAATTGTAAATTCAYCCTGTTGAGAYGCATTAATTAAGACAAACTTAMCCTCTAATTACCCCTATTCCTTCTGATCACGCGAAGTACCCTAAATGTACTAAAATTTTAAGGCTTAACGAATTATTGTAACGTGTCCTAYATACTGGTGTGGTATGCCACTTGACGCCTCYCTTRCAAGAACAAGCCAGACATACACATCTTCCTGGGCAATCTCCAGACCATTATTGGCTCTGCCATCCCAGGCATTCAGGATATCATCSGACTTGAATATCTGATCACCCCATCGGTTAAAGATGTARAATTCAAAGTCATTGTTATCAATTCCAATGCCTTGGGGAAAGAAATAATCATTGAGACCATCCCCATTAGGAGAAAATGTGTTGGGAGCAAAAAGGATATAATCTCCTTCAATGACAATTATATACTCAACAGTATCCCGGCATCCGACGCTATTGGTTGCAATTAATTGTACCGTGAAAGTTCCGGTATCAYTGTAAGTGTGCGTAGGATGCACTACGCTGTCTAATTCACCATCACCAAAATCCCATTGATAGGACAAGGTATCCAAAGATGGGAGGGATATATTGGTGAAATCAATTGTGGACAYTAATAAGCTGGTGGTATCATCTGAACTGATAAATTCAGCCGTCGGTAATTGCAARTTCAGGGTTACCACWACAYTTGCTGTGACCGAACATCCGTCTCCATCTGTTATCGTCACGGCATACATTCCGGCGCATATTGCCTTCGCGGAATCCGAAGTCTGGCCGCCGGTTGAAACATCCCATAAGTAGGTGTAAGGAACAATCGTACCCGTGACAGCTGCTACGGCTATTCCATCGCATACGCCATAACAACTTGCCGGTTTAACCGAGGTGGAAAAGGCCACCTGCAAAGGTTCCGCAAGATTGGTGCCCACTGTGCTAACACATCCATTTGCATCAGTTACTGTGACGCTATACGTTCCAGCACATAACCCAACAGCCTCGGAGGTCGTTTGACCATCGGACCACAAATAGATGAACGGAGTAACTCCACCATTCATTGTAGCCTTTATGGACCCATCACAAGCGCCATTGCAACTSGCATCTATAACCGGATTTATTATTTGAGCCRTTCCCCCYGSAATATCCGTAATGRYCWCATTGGYACTTTGWAMGCACCCRTTCAAATCAAGGACGTCAACTGTRTATGCGCCTGAAAACAGGTTGACCGCCACCGCAGTAGTCTGACTCGCCGGGTCATTCCATAAATAGGTATACGGTGCTGTTCCCCCCGTTACGGTTACGCTTACCTCCCCGTCATTTAAGCCACAATTGGCATCAACGTCCACCGTCACAAGCACCAAGGCAAGAGGTTCCAAAATTGACACTATCCCRAAATCCAMACATCCMGCRTTGTCSGTAACCGTAACGGAATAACTTCCAACACCAAGATTAACTGCYGTGGYCGTAGTTTGGCTACCAGCRGCGAGATCCCATTGATAGGAATACGGCGTACTCCCTCCACTTAAAACGACCGTTGCCTGTCCGTCATTCATCCCAAAACAAGTCACATCAACATTGAGAAAWGGCTGAAGCACRACGCCGGGCACGTCAACAATTACBACGGATGCAGTATTGGTGCAGTTAAATGMATCCGTCACCAGGATGGTGTAGMTGCCAGCCAGGAGCGCAAAGGCTGAATCSGTATTTTGTGCCAGGGGATCGTCCCRGGAATATGTATACGGGTTTGTTCCTCCCGTTACCGTGACAAACGCCAGGCCGTTGGCCAATCCACAAGAGGTCGATTGTATTCCCGTAYTTAGCRCAAGTRCTGCAGGTTCCGATATYAGAACAAAGGCGTTGGATATGCAGCCCAAAGCGTCTGTAACAATAACCGCATAGGTAGATGCCRCTAACCCATTTGCSGTACTTGTACTTTGAARCATCGGGTCATCCCAGAGRTAAGTGTATGGCGCRGTACCACCAAGTGCYGTYACCGTCGCCGAACCGGTAGCAGCGCCATTGCATAAGACGTTTGTGCTTGCCGAGATTGCTGCAACCGGAGCTCCAGCGTCATTTACCGGAACGGTAGCCGCGGCAGGGCAAAGGTTGCTATCTATAACGGTAACCGTGTAAGCACCAGCGGGCAGGCCATTTGCACYWGGYGTAGTTTGCGCATTGCCATCATCCCACAAATACRCRTAGSYTCCTRTACCRCCTGATACGCTCACCATVGCAGTACCATCCGAATTGCCGCAAGAAGCATCAACACTGGCGGTGTTSAGTATTAAGGGAGGTGGAGAATTGACTGTTGCATTGGCCGTTGAAAAGCACCCRATTGCATCAGTAACGATAACCGTRTAAGTKGTATCACAAAGAGCTGAACCGACTGAATCCACTCCAGCMCCGTTATCCCATATAAAAGTATAAGGCTGTGCGCCACCCGAAACTGATGCCASAACTGTTCCATCACAGGACCCAACGCAAGTCTCACTTGTGGCAAGAGCATTAATAAGCATTGCYGGAGATACGGAAATCGTAACCGTATCRGTGTTGGGRCAAGTACCCGGACCAGTGAACACAATGTCGTCAACACCGAAATCATTACCGACACTAGCCGTACTCAAGGAATAAAGACAAATCGTCGCGGACGTATTTACACCAGAATTCCAGGTGCACGCTATCTCCACCCACACATCAGGTAGTTCAGGCAACGTCAATGAAGCGCATAGTGGTGTGCCATTGATTGTGAACTGCAGCGTTGGATCTGTGAAATTGTTAGAGATAACTATCAGGTTATTTACCCATGCTGAAAAAGAATAATCTGTATTCGGAGTAACCGAAATGGTTTGGCACCATACATTGGTGTTATTTGTGGTCGCGCCATCCACAATCAGGAAATTCCCMGATCCACTGGTATKGTCAGCACCCGAGTGGCCCCCATTGAAAACGCTCGGATCCGCATCAACGTAATAGAAACCAGGGCTGGCTTGACTGATACCATAGCTGCTTGTAAACCCAGTATATCCCTGTTCAAAATCGCCATTCGTTATCCTATTTGCCCCTGTATCTACCCCAATTACAATGTATGTTGTAGTCACCGCAGGACATGCAATAGGGTTGGCGATTGAAGAGTCGCTTAGTCCAATTCCCGGTGACCACGTGTACTGAATTCCGCCCGTTGTATTCAAGGCAACACAGGCTCCCTGACACAAGGTCGTATCATTACCAGCATTAATTACCGGAAGAGGATCACTGTTAATAACAACTGCATCAGTCGCGGTACAACCCTGGGAATCAGTTACTGTCAGGATGTACGAGTTACCACATAAACCCGAAGCTGTTAAGGTTGTTTGAGCAGATCCATCATTCCAGAGATAGGTATAAGAAGTCGTGCCACCTGAAACGGTAGCAGTGGCCAAGCCATCACATGATCCCAAACAATTTTCATTTGCCAGGTTTGTTGTCACCACTTGCAAGAGAGTCGGTTGATTGATCACCGTGTCACCTATAATGACACACCCATTTCCGTCTGTGATAACAACCATTATTCCACCTGCACAAAGCCCGGTAACCGTTGAATCTGTTTGCAAGCCCGGATCGTTCCATTGATAAGTTATCGGCRRCACTCCACCACYGACACTCACRTTCACCTGACCATCACAGAAACCATTGCAAGAAACATCAACAATTGAATTGAATGAAAACGCTAACACCRCTGGTGTTCCCAACGCAGTAGTTCCAGAATCAATACATCCATTTGCATCCGTTATGAAGACCGTATATGTACCGACGCAGAGGCCWATAGCGATCGCACCTGTCTGTGCAAGTGGATCATTCCACAGATAGGTATAAGGTGCTGTGCCACCCGACACACTTGCTGTTATGGATCCATTGCAGTCTCCAAAACAAAGCACATTGACCGGGRTCARGGCGGTCAGTAAAGGCAACGGTTCCGTTATAGAAACAATRGCACTCACAATACAACCAACAGCRTCTGTAACCGTTGCTGAGAAGGAGCCAACGGGAAGTCCCGTAGCTATCGTGGTAGTTTGCAGATTGGGATCATTCCAGGTGTATRCATACGGTGACACCCCTCCRGTAACRGAAACTGTAGCAGAYCCTGTRGAATCTCCTGCACATSCGACATTGGTACTGCCAATAATTGTCGCAACAGGGGCTCCWGCATCATTAACGGCAACCAAAGCACTGTCCACGCATCCCACAGCATCGGTTACAATAACAGTGTAAGCACCTGCACCCAAGGCAAATGCCGTATCATTTACCTGCAATCCCACATCATCCCATWGGTACCCGTATGGTGSCGTACCACCAGAAGCATTAACAGAAGCCTGGCCGTCTGAATTGCCACAAGTTGCATCAAGACTGGATGTAGTCAAGRCGATGGCTGTCGGTTCAGTAATGATSACKRTWGMSGTATCATCACATCCATTCACATCAGTGACTACCACATCATAAGTTCCSGCACAYAGTCCKGTCGCARTTGGCGTAGTCTGCAAACCCRGATCATTCCAGACGTAAATATAGGGTATGGATCCACCTCCGGGAGTAACGGYAGCKGAGCCSGTACARTCMCCRAAGCATACGGGATTGGTRYTGGCCGTAATTGCAGAGGTGATCAATGCCGGTTCCGTGATGATGACCGTTGAGGTATCATCACATCCATTGATATCAGTGACTACCACATCATAAGTTCCGGCACATAGTCCGGTGGCRGTTGRCGWAGTSTGCAAACCCGGATCATTCCAGGCRTAGGTATARGGTATGGATCCWCCTCCGGGMGTAACGGTAGCKGAGCCCGTACARTCMCCRAARCATACGGGATTGGTRYTGGCCGTAATTGYRGAGGTGATTAGCAGAGGYTCTATGATTACCACAGAATCCAGGGTATCCTGACATCCTCCCGCTTCGGTGACAGTAACCGTGAACGTGCCCGCACACAGTCCATTGGCCACTGAATCTGTTTGTGCTAAAGGATCATTCCAGGCATAGGTATAAGGGGTAGTTCCTCCAGACACATAGGCGGTGGCTGAGCCATCACATACTCCGAAACAGGAGATATTGACTCCYACAATYGAATCAATAATTAACGGGGGGCCACCAGTACARCCATTGTTGAAGGTTGAGATACACACAGCATTGCCAGCACTGTTAGCAGCRCCAGGAGTTTGATCATCCGACCCACATGCCGGRATATCCCCGGCACAGGCCTCTGCCCAGTTTCCCTGGTTCGTAAAATCACAGTCGATGCTGTTATCAGCATAAAAAACATCATCAGTGGCAGAGCCCGCACCCATCCAAATATCGCCATTGACATTTGCAGGCCCCCAACCAACACTAAATACAGGAGTTGTAAGATCWGCYGGATTGTATATCTGGAAGCCATCCTGGGWGTTGGCCATGGAGATATCRATCCAGGCCCCACCMGCAATCCAACCCGCGGTTGGATAYGTACTGTTTGTTGAATTTGGTTCTGTTGAATGATGATCAAACAGGGTTGAGYYAATGGGAATGACCAGGTTGCAATTGTTATCAGTCATCAGYAAATCATCAGGTGGTAAAGAGCTGTTCTGATCTAAATCATTATAAATAGTGATTAAYGTTCCRCTHGGAATGCATGACCAAAACGGGTCATYGGCAAAACGACAAGCGCCYGMHGCAATACCCACCCCGGTKGTKGGTCCTCCRTTAAGGAAGCCGTTATTATCRTCGAATACCCAAAGTCTCAGATCCAGGCAGGTAGAAGTACAGGGCGTGCCCAGGACCAGAAACTCRACATACTCCTKCCCCCCGGTAGGGCCCTGGGAAATTTCATTGATCACAATCTGGCCKCGCAGGGTTGAACAGCTTGCGAGAACAAGCAAGACARTTGGGATTATCTTGTAAGAGCGCTTCAAAGTGCVGGATTGAGCCAGGGATATATAGAATACGTCCAYCAACCAGATAAGGTTGCCTCCGGGAAACGACTTATTTAGCAATTCCCGGATTAMGTTCATCTSCACGCCAATTATATCCCAATAGCAATTTWAACGTAATTGGCATATAATCAGGCAATTGCGYCAGRWATGSCCGAATYCAGGTTATTTAATTCCGCGCTCGTTGAATACGACAACTCCCCCTCCTGTTCCCAACCATTTGTTGTTTTTAGAATCAATCACGATAGAGCTCACRGTATAGGGATCGCTACTATCCATAATCCGGTAGGTYTTCCAATTGGTGCCATCAAAGCTGGCCAGGCCAGCATTCATGCTACCCAACCATAGCTTATTCTGACTGTCGACMGCTAATGAATACACTACRTTATCGTGCAATCCMGARTTSGWRGTATTGTACACTGTCCAGGTGGTTCCATCAAACCTGGCCAAGCCMCCACTRTAGGTGCCAATCCACAAMACTTGCTTCTTGTCTATYGCCATAGACACTATGTAATTATCAGGTAAATCTGAATTCTTGATGTCATATACGGTCCAATTCATGCCATCAAATTTAGCTATCCCTCCACCGAAAGTTCCGATCCACTTATTATTGAATTTATCAACTACAATTTGGTGTACCGCATCATGGGGAAGCCCGGAGCTGAACGCGAAATATGATTTCCATTTCACACCGGCTTCACCCCACTCCGCGKTGGACATGAGTACCAGRCCTTCCTCGGTACCGATCCAYCGKTTTCCTTTCGTATCTATACAAATAGTCTTTACCGTATTGTGMGTAATTGCCGAATTGTTTTCMCGGTAATTTACCCACTTGAATTGCGCATCGGGATTATCACGGTCGCCATTGGGAAATTTCAAYCTCGCCATCCCATCTCCCCATGTGCCGGTCCATACCGCATTTGCCGAATCGACKGTGATGGATCTCACGGTTGTATACTGGAYGTCTTTATCGCTCTTTTTGTCATACTTAATAAARYTMTYTCCATCATATTTTACCAGTCCCCAATTGGTTCCCATCCACAATTTKCCGGTGTGGTCCATGGCTAGCGAWAGGATATGATTGTGCGGAATATCAGAGTTTTCAGTATTGTACGCTTTCCACTTAAGCGGCTGKCCAAAAGCRGACACAGCTCCTAAGCTGATACAAAGAACTGCCAATATGCCACGAAGATTTATCAAATCAAAAATTGTGTTTACAAAAGCTAAATTAACAAATGAGACGCAAATYAAATTTTAACACCGATTACCAGCACATCATCTATCTGYTCGTGCTCYGMTCCCATCCAATTGACGAGTTCATTATGGTAAATTTCACGCTGCTCCGACATCGGTTTCAGGTGATTATCCAGAATCATTTCTTTGTACTTTCTCATCATAAATTTCTTGCCTTTAACACCCCCGAACTGATCTGGATATCCATCCGAGAAAAGGTAAAATATATCATCCTTTTTTACATCAACTTTAAAATTTTCAAAGTGAAAATCCATGGCCGTATCYCCTCCTATCGAGGTTCTATCWGCCTTTTTCACTTCCAGTTCTCCATCCCGRATATATATCAATGGATTATTTGCACCCGCAAACTCCAGGACCATTTTGCTTTTGTCCAATACTGCCAGCACCATATCCATCCCATCCTGCGCTTCCTGTTCCCCATCTTGAGTGAATGCAAATTTCACGCCCTGATTTAGTTTTGAAAG
This sequence comes from Flavobacteriales bacterium, assembly GCA_002400975.1. Taxonomy (GTDB): domain Bacteria; phylum Bacteroidota; class Bacteroidia; order NORP154; family NORP154. The sequence continues at coordinate 32,242 of NVRW01000013.1, forward strand.
GACATCTCCGGGCTTCTCTATATTTTTTTCCAGGATAATTTGATTCAGCAGGTTATTTCCAATCATCGAAACAAAMGCTCCAGGAACTCCGTGTCCGGTACAATCGCAAGCTGCGATAAAKGCCTTATCACCTTTATCGGCATACCAATAAAAGTCTCCCGAAACGATATCCCGTGGTCTGAAAAGAACAAAGCTGTCCTCAAATCCCCTTTCAATAGATTTAATTGCCGGCAAAATCGCCTGCTGTATATTCTGCGCRTAATTWATGCTATCTGTAATCTCCTTATTTTTTTCTGCCAGTTCCTTGGTTCGTTCCCTGACTTTATTCTCCAGAATGGCCTTTTCACGCTGTAAGTTTCGCTCCCTCACTTTTACAAATGCAATCACGCCAACCACGGTAACGAACGCACAGAGCATGTAAAACCACCATGTCTGCCAAAAAGGAGGTGTAATCACGAAATGATACGAACTGGGTGCTTCATTCCAYACACCATTTTCATTGACCGCTTTAACATTGAATGTATATTCACCAGGTGGTAATCCAGAATAAATTGCTTCGACCTCTTTCCTGGGTGGAGACCAATCGCTTTCAAGTCCATCCAACCTGAATTTATACATCACTTTTGCTGGATTTGTAAGTGAAATCCCAGTATAATTGAAAGTCAGGTGGTTCTCTGAATACGGTAGAACCAATGACTCGGGCAATCGTAGCCAAGGATGAATACTATCACTTTTCGTGGCCCAATCAACGTCTTCAAAGAACATCTGAATACCGGTAATATGTGTTCTGGGGGCATTTTTATTCAACCGTTCAACGCTTGGATTGTATCTGGTGACTCCCTTTATTGTTCCAAACCAAATATTCCCCTGGTTATCCTTATAAACTGCGTTATCATTATTCTCCACACCTATATAACCATCGGATTTATCATAGCTCTTGACTCCCAGAATGTTTTGATTGACGTCCATCAAGATCCTATCCATTCCCTTTTCAGTTCCCACCAGCAAGGTATGATCATCCTGAAAGATTAAGGAATATATATTGTTTGATGCAAGCAAACTATCGTCTACAATGAAACGAATCGGCAGGCTGTCCTCTGAATGMACGTCCAGTTTATAAAGACCTCCACCGAATGTGCCTATCCAAATATTTCCYTTGGAATCTTCCGCCAGGCAGTTAATTTTCTTTTCAWACAAGCCTTCTACYTCATCATAGGTCGTCATATTGGCCAARTCGGTTTTCGCCAAACCTCCCCAGGTTCCAAACCAAATGAGRCCATCAGATGATTGAATAATCGTCTGTACCTCRTTGTTGATGAGGCCGTGATATTCATTGATGTTAACAAAGGCATCATCGCCAAGCATCATACTGACTCCTCCACGCGTTCCACACCAYARACGCTGCTCTGCATCAACAAARACGCAATTCACCGAATTGTCGATTAGYCCATCCTCTATGGTATAGTTTCTAACATTAAGTCCCAACTTGGTTTCATCTGTTTCATATGGATTTAAACCAGGCGGTTTAATGAGGGCAATCCCCTTATCCATGGCCAGCCATATATCACCGTCCTCATTTACAGCCAGGGACTTGATCTTGGTATCAATCAGCCCGTCTTCAAGATCATAGGTRATTATAACCGGTGARCCTTCGTGAAAATTCATCTGACTCAATCCATCCCACGAAGACAACCAGTAATTTCCAAACTTATCCTGRACAATATCTGAAATTTGYGACGTTGGCAATCCCTCCTCTTCTCCGTAATGYGCAAAGTGATAGCCGTTAAACTTACACAGGCCGCTACCCATGCTGCCCGCCCAAATAATRCCATCTGCATCCTGCATTACACACATAATTTGATTGTTGGGGAGTCCGTCTTTCGTTGTATAGGCCGTGAACYTKCCATCYTTGTATTTATTAAGACCACCCTCACCTGTACCAAACCATACTGCTTCATCCCTATCCACCATAATACTCCAGACACAGTTATCATTGATTCCATTGATAAGGTTATATGTATAAATCTTTCCAGAATCCGGGCCTGCCATCAGCATTTTAAAGGCACCATGGTCAAGCGTGCCWCCCCAAATATTGCCTTCTGCATCATGCGCCAGGGTTAGRATTACATCGCTGGGGAGCCCATCGCTTCTGTTAATGGAGCTGATCTCAACCTCATCCCCGACAATCTTCACRATATTGATTCCTCCATTATACGTCGCTACCCAAATGYGACCATTCTTATYCWRRASCATGTCAAACACTATATTGCTCTTCAAGCCATGYTCGGCACTGAAAGTGCTTATCGCAATAGAATCTTTGCTTACAATATCCATTCGGATGATTCCACCGCCCGTAATGCCAGCCCAAATCGTATTCTCGCCAGTTTCAAGGAAACACATGACCGTCCCYTCGGGAACACCYTGCTCTTCTTTAAAAGAACGAAATTTCAGGCCATCGTACACTGTAATGCCCTCATCYGTTCCWATCCAGATATTGCCCTTGGAATCTTCCATRAGMCCCCTTACAATATTGCCWGCAAGCCCYCTTTTTTTATCATAGGACTCGAAGTTCAATCCGTCAAACCTGCTTACACCTCCSCCAGCCGTACCAAGCCAGAGGTAGCCTCTCGAATCYTGRATAACCTTGTAAACGTCAGACTGAGACAGTCCATCATCAGCRGAGTAGTTGATAAAGTTGTTTTGCTGGGCTCCTGCCCTGCTTGAACAGAGAAGGTAAGCGCATAACAACGCAAGGGATAGAAGTCTGCTATACATGGGATAATTTGTATCCGGAAATGATGCTGGCCCAACAAACAAATCAGGCACTAATTTAACACTATTGAGCAGGTTTCAAAAACTATCTACGAATTACCAATACTGTGAATTTACGAACCGTTGCTCTGATAGATATGGAAGTTTGAGCGATGTGAGTTCAGTATTAAGGACATGATTCTATAACCCTTTACAGACCACTCTCTACTTGCCACTAATTCAAATGTCTTATTTGATCAAGAGGCATTGAGCAACCTTCAATTCCCCCAYGGGCACTTATTCAAAATTCTTTAATAACCTGGCTGTGCTGTAGAACTGATTTGTTTAGCTTTGCACAATATTCTCCCGGTTATGATGAAGGATAAGAAAGTTGTTGTTGTTTTACCCGCTTACAATGCGGCTGAGACCCTTGCACAGACTTATAAGGAGATTCCATTTGATATAGTAGATGAGGTTGTATTGGTGGATGATGCCAGTAGCGATGATACGGTGCAACTGGGCAAAACGYTGGGTATTAAGCACATAATCAGRCATGAGGATAATAAAGGCTATGGTGGCAACCAGAAGAGTTGTTACAATAAGGCACTTGAACTGGGAGGTGATATCATTATCATGCTGCATCCTGATTATCAGTATACRCCCTTGCTCATCCCTTCCATGGTGAACATTATTGCCAACGATTTRTACCAGGTSGTTCTGGGCTCCAGGATATTGGGACAAGGYGCRCTCAGGGGWGGAATGCCCCTSTATAAATACRTCGCAAACCGTTTGCTGACATTCRCTCAAAATRTATTGATCAACGCAAAACTGTCGGAATATCACACKGGCTACCGGGCCTATTCVGCGMAGGTGTTGAATGCGATTAACTACCAGGACAACTCAGACGATTTTGTTTTTGACAATCAAGTSCTYTCACAAATYGTWTACGCYGGTTATGAGATAGGTGAAGTAACCTGTCCTACGAAGTACTTTGAGGAGGCTTCATCCATCAACTTCAGCAGRAGTATGAAGTATGGCTTCGGTGTGCTGGGCACTTCTATAAAGCACTTTCTACAGCGAAYGGGATTGGGTCGTTTTAAGATGTTCAGAAAGTYCTAATAAGCTGAAACACTACTGGACAATTAGATTTCTTCTAATAACACCGAAATCACCCTGCAGCTCCACAATATAAATACCAGGRGACAATTCGGGAATTTCAAAAGTGAGTTCCCCCYTGACCAGACCTTGTTCAACTGACTCTCTGAGAAAGGATTGGCCCAACGCRTTAAGCACTCTGATTTGATGTAACCCTTGCCCCACCAATTCCAGCTTAATTGTAACCTTACCATCACTCGGGTTGGGATAMAGGATAACCCMAGKAGAACYAATTGATTGCTCAAYTCCAGTATACGTAAAGCCATAAGGATCAGATTTTGCTGAACAACCGGTGGCATCTGTTACYTCAACCGTATAAAATCCGGAYGCAGCTACATTATAGAACTGCTGATTTTCTCCGGTAATTAGAGAATCATCAAAATACCACTGATAAGTGCTCCCATTGCTAGCTGCAAGCTGATTTCCAATCCCTGAAATTTCCGCAAGTGGTAAAGCATTGACGACAATCAGATACGTCACAGTATCGSCACATATTCCAGAATCCGCTATAAGGCTAATGGCATAACTTCCYGGCATTGAAAATTGCCTTGTGATCTGAAAGTTGTTGCTAAAAGCAACTCCACCCTCCTGCCATTCAAAGCTSGTAGCRCCGGTACTSATATTGAAAAAATCGATTGTATCACCAACGCATACCTCCCAAGCCGACACATTATAATCAGCATTTACCGAGCATCCCAMATTCGGGATAGTTACACCAAAAGGTGCGGATATGGTAGAACAGCCATTGACATCGAAAACTTCGACAGAATAGAAGCCGGATTGTGTAACAGTATAATACTGTGATGTAGCACCGATAATAAGTGTATCATAATGATACCACTGGTAAGCAAAGCCAGGAGTTGCAGCTAATKCCACACCRCTTTGYGCTATTGTCGGAGTAGKCGGTCCCGGGTTCACCGTAATGAACTCTGAATAATTATCAWAGCACAAACTCGAATCYRCTGTTAGGGTTATGGTATAAGTTCCCGCTACATTTAAAATCACAAATGTATTGGTATCTGTCCCAAAGGGAATACCGTCAAGAGCCCAGGAGTAARATTCTGCTCCACTGCTCATATTGGAAAGGAACASTGTATCTCCTTCGCAGATACTATTTRAAGAGGAGCTGAATGYAGAATTYASCCAACAATCCTGCTGGTAGAYAACTTCCAATTTAGGATGAAGAGAAGCGTTTGCATTGTCACTGGAGGCAAAAATCAKGGATCGATAATATTGCTCMGTTTGCAGCATGATCATCATCCCGAAACCGGTTGATGGATCTTTAAKAATATCGCTTATGATATTCGTGACATCAATASTCGGATAATCCTGGCCTGGAGATGTGCTTTGAGGAACTTCAACCYGATTCGTRGTATCCGTTGCAGGCTGATTGTTCCAGGTAGCTACATTTTCATCCCARGGAGAAGAGATTCGCYGTATCCAAGACACATTGGAACCRGACAAATTTGAATGYTGTCCATTTCCCGAAGTGGRATTCTGATAMAGTGATARAGTTGCGCTGAGAACGGTAATATTCGCTGGCAATGACGATAGATCAAAGTCRATGGCACTTCTGTGACTGCCGGGAACACCAGAAACCGTCCACGCCAAGCCATTAAAATCCGSACTCGCTCCAGAGTTCGTACTTCCGGTCCATGAGCTCAAAATAACATCCTTACCAGCTGACGCATCAGGTTGGAGCGTCAATGTGTCGATTGCCTGWGCTTGAACGTYCAAGCTCAATAAGAGTGGACAGAGCASCAATATTCTCAGGAAATTTGTTKTTATCATAATATWTTTTTTCAGSGGGGGATGAATACGAAGAATTAATTAGAAAGTTAATGTTTAATTTCGTTTTTTGAAGAAAACAAACCCGTTATTATACTATAATTCAACCTGTTAGGTGAACGGGTAATAATCTGGCAGCCTATTTCGTAAGATTTGCCGTAAATTCTTCGCAATTTCAGTCAARACATTCAAGCTACAAGCTTTCATGAACAGCCTTCGGCTCCACAGGCCGTTTTAAAAACRCAAAGCCGCYAGCGGTCRGAATCAAAGAAGGTTCAACTTTGAACGTACGAAAGAGTAACTTAACTTAGTCACGCAGTCCAACTACWWTCAGTTGGCAACCTTGACAATAGCTGATGCTCARGATTTTYAATAAAGAATACCCYATTGGCAATATTGAGTTTCGCCTTATCGCCACTGTAGTAACCAGCCTTTTTGTCTTCCTGTTTCTTTGGATACTGGAGCCTTTTSATCTCAACCGATTGACCTCCCCGTATAARCCACTGATTATGGCCGGMTACGGACTGATCTGTTTGATMGTTTTGYTGTTGTTTTATGTTTTGTTGCCCTTATTACTCAAAAAGCTGTTTGACGATCGCAATTGGAGGGTTTATAAGGAAATATTATGGCAGTCGTTCCATTTGATCCTGATCGGCTTTGTRATCACCATTTATGAAGCCCTGATAGGTACRAGGCCTTTRSATTGGATKGGYRTCTATGAAACGATTGCCAAAACTTTTGTCRTCGGTTTTATCCCCATAACGGTGCTAACCTATGTCAACCAAATACGACTGCTTAAGAAGCATTTGAATGAGGCYAYAGTGATCAATGAATCAATTGACCACAAAAAGGGACTTGAGAACGAACAGCGAGAAGCCSAATTAGTCAATATAGAATCAGATAATAAAAAGGAATCCTTTGACTGCGAGATTCAAAACATCCTGTTTATCGCCTCTTTAGGAAATTACGTTCAGTTTTTTGAAGAGCGGGAAAACAAGGTCAACAAAGCTATATTGAGAGCAACCATTTCCAGCATTGAACRACAGTTATCAGCTTACCCRGAYATASTTCGYTGCCATCGGTCTTACCTGGTGAATGTGAAGYGTATTTCAAGGATAGAAGGAAATGCCAGRGGCATTGAGATCTGCTTTGARTCTACYGACCARACCATCCCYGTTTCCAGAAGAAAARTTGCRGYTTTCAWGGCTTTGATSAACGGTTAAAGGGCGCCATYTAGCCCAAAAAGACCCGTTGGTCACAAAACGCGTCCCACTCATCACTCCTTCTTTGATTTAGCTAACCTCCCCTATACGTTTGCGTTGAAAATGGTAAGAACAATCAAATAAACCAACGTTATGAAAACACTACTAATAGCCACTACGCTGACCGTTTTGTTTAATCTTTTTTCGCCATCTGTAAAGGAACAGAATCTCAATATATCSGGAACATTTCTCGGACAACCTGTTCAAACTACGGTAGATGCTGATRTCGCGAAATATTATTTTGAAYTRRGTRWGGAYAGYKCSRTNNCRMAATGAATATTATGATGAYCTAATTKCAAACACRYTAKCWCAAYTGGGKRATGAKMGGATYAAYAATAAGAGTTTAGCATTGGTTGCCAACCAGCTATCAACTGATATCGCTACACTGTATTTTGCAAAGGAGGTTTATGAAAAACCTAAAAACAAACGCGCCCATCATGTGTACCATAAATTCCTGGATCAGTTGAGCCATTATGACGCGGGAACTGCTTTACATGAAAACAGCAGGCTTAACAACTATTTATATGTTTTCATACCGGGTTTGTTTTATAAGCGGCATCCAGAGCACGGTGGGGATTTTGCGARACAGAGAACCATGCTCCGGGATCTTGGTCTTCCCWCTTATCTTATTGAAACGGATGAGATCGGTCTCATTGAAGACAATGCCCGGTTTATTGCTGATGAACTTATCGAGTTGGGTAAATCTCACGACCGTATCATCYTGGTTAGCGCCAGCAAGGGGGGGCCTGATCTCGCTTATGCAATTGGCAAGATCATGGAGAAGGACCAATTACTTCCGCTAAAGGCCTGGATTAGCATTGGTGGCGTGTTAAGGGGAAGCCCGGTTGCTGATGATTACCTAACGGGTTTAAAAAGATGGTTTGCACAAACGGCGTTATTCTTCATCGGAGGAAGTATAGAAATGGTTGAGGACCTTAGCTATCCGGTTGGCCAGGTTCGCTATGCCGAATTGAGYTTTCCGGAAGATCTGCTGATCATTCATTTTGTAGGTGCACCTCTATCAGGGCAAGTCAGTTCTGAGGTAAAGGACTCGTACAAAAAATTGAGTAAATACGGACCCAATGATGGGCTTACAATCTTAGTGGATGAATTGACTCCTCAGGGAGTTGTAATCACGGAATTGGGATTGGACCATTACTATAGAGACCCCAACATCGRYARAAAATCCTTTGCCTTGATGTATACGGCCATTCARCTCATTGAAAAGAAAGCRGTTACAAGTTCTGAATAGGGACYGGATCRGGTACTMTTCNAAAACCCRGGGGCTTGCWACATCTAGCTGCGCAGGCCCTCGAAACACGCTAGCATGYAGCTTGNNCTGCGTGACCGTCAACAGACAAATRCTCCAGTGGCTGACAGTTCATTCCTTTTGTCACGTCTGACGATTGGYGTCTCTTTAGAGGATTGATACTCAATGCTTTTATTRMTTACTTAAAGTGGATACAGACGGACAAATGCTTCAAATTCAYTCGAGTTATTACTAAATTCGTTATGCTACCCTAARTAGTTCTAAACTTATTCAAAGTTCATAGAATAAACATGACTGAACAAGGTATTCGACAATTGGCTGCTATTATGTTTACCGACATGGTAGGGTATACCGCTTTGATGCAAGAGAATGAACAYCAAGCTAAAAAAAACAGGGATAGGCACCGGAAAGTTTTGCAAGAATCAGTTAGCGTTCATCAGGGTAAGATATTGCAATATTAYGGTGACGGTACCTTAATGATATTCAACAGTGCAATTGAGGCGATTGATGCTGCCGTTGATATTCAGGTAGCGCTACAGTTAGAGCCAAAAATCCCTTTAAGAATCGGCATACATACGGGTGATATTGTTTACAATCAGGACGGCATATTTGGGGATGGGGTAAATTTAGCCTCCCGGGTTGAAGACTTGTCTATTGCCGGAAGTGTTTTGATATCAGGCAAAGTATATGATGAAATTAAAAATCATCCSGAATTTAACGCTAAATCTCTGGGGAAATTCGACCTAAAGAACGTAAAGCAGCCCATTGAAGTTTTTGCTTTGACCAATGAAGGATTATCTGTTCCGAAACTGAAAGAACTTAAAGGAAGGAATGGTRCTTCCGACAAAACTATAGCCGTGCTTCCGTTTGTCAATATGAGTACAGATCCGGAAAACGAATATTTCAGTGATGGCATTACCGAAGAGTTGTTAAATGCACTGACCAAAGTGGATGGTTTATTGGTTACCTCCAGAACTTCCTCCTTTGCATTTAAGGGCAAGAACAAAGATATACGYGAGATAGGYRAGGCAYTAGGWGTTAAAACCGTRTTGGAAGGAAGTGTAAGGAAGGCYGGYGATAAAGTTCGCATCACCGCACAGTTGATAAATGCGGCTGAYGGGTACCATATTTGGTCTGAAGTTTACGATAGRAAATTGGAGGATATCTTTGCCATTCAGGATGAAATTGCAAGAATCATTACCAATAAATTAAGAGAAAAACTGACCCATGAAGGCAGTAAGGAATCTCTGGTAAACCAGTCTACTGAAAACCTTGAGGCGTATAACCTCTATTTGAAAGGGCTTTTTTATTGGAACAAATGGACACCRGAAGACCGAAAAAARGCARTACRTATCTTYGAAGAGGCGATTGAGAAAGAACCCAACTTCGCATTGCCATACTCKGGTTTGGCYAATTGCTATTCTATACTTGGTTCATCWGGTCAACTCGATTCTAAACTGGCCTTTCCCAAAGCGAAAAAGGCAGCATTAAAGGCATTGGAATTAGACGACAACCTGATGGAATCCTATCTTGCCTTAGCCTTCGTCAAGTTTTTTTATGATTGGGACGATCCCGGTGCTTATAAATTATTTCAAAGGGCATTGGATCTAAATCCCGGCGCCAGCATCGTCCATCACAACTATGCCCTGTATCTTATAGCTACAAGTAAATTACCGGAAGCCGTAGCGGAAGCAGAATTAGCTGTGCAATTAGATCCGCTCTCGACGCCAAATATGTTTGTTTTGGGAAATGCGTATTTTTTTATCGAACAATATAAAAACGCCGATGAGCAATTCGATAAAATTCTTGACCTGGATCCTCAGTTTAGAGCTGCTTTAGAATGGAAGGGTTGGGTCTCYCTGGGACAAGGAAATATACCGRYRGCRCTTCGGTATTTTAAGAAATATCAAAAATTAACCGGTAGTCCTTTAAAGGGYCAWGCKGGTTTGGGCTATACCTATGCCCTGGCCGGTAAAACTGATAAAGCATTGCAAAGTATTGAGAAAGTGAAAGAACGAGAAAGAGTAGAAAAAGATATCTCTGTYACAGTTGATTTAGCGGTAATCTATGCCGGATTGAAGGATTACAATAAGGTATTTTATTATTTGGAAAGAGCTGCTGCTGAGCGATTTGCCCTTGTATTTATGAAGGCCCATCCGCTGTGGAAAGAAGTACGAAAGGATCCACGGTTTAACAAATTGATGAAAAAAATGGGTTTGGATAAATAATGTTCATTGCCAGGCCATTCGTTGACTGTGATTGCCAATTTCAAAAAACAAGCAGATCAGGTAATTCCCATTTAAAGTAGCGTATACYGTTTACTYGCTAAAGGGGTATTTATCAGCCTCGGTAGTTTTCAGTCTTAGCGAAGGTTGCACATTCATCGTACCATCTCCTCAGCCTGCCCGCACCAGGAAAGACGATCATCTAAGGATTGTATTAACCGCAGTTAGGCGAAGGCGCGTAGAAAAACCTGTGGACAACAATAAGGTAGTCCGTCAAGAAACTCTATCCATAAAGCCACTTTAAACTTCGTGGCACACCTGTGGTTAACGGAGTGGTGTTAAGATGTTCCTGTCTTAATGCGCGGGCCGTTTAAAAAACACAAATCCATTGCGCTGGTAAAGCTCAATAAGGTTGGGATGTGACCGATACTTATGGGCATCTACATTCCTGACCACAAAATACGCTGGTTTGTCCAAAGCCCCATCTAATAATTCTTCCCGATTCTTTGGCTCACCAGGTTGCGGCTGGGTCCTCGCGTAAAAAAAGTGGGCGTAGCTCTTAAAGTCCAGCACATCGACATAACAGKCCTCRCYTTGTAAACCTTCATAAAACTCAATRGCAGCACGCTGTGTGATCMTCTCAACTTTAGGAACGACAGATTTGAATGTTATATTAATYCCCAATGCGGTTCCTATCAAGAGGGTTGCATAAGCCCTTGCAAGYCGCCCCYTRGAAACMAAATAGACGAAGACGACCAAACTAATGAAATACACGAATCCACCGACACCATCCATCCAATGCCATTTTACATCTGCSCCCAAATTGGCCACGGCAAAAGGGTCTYGTAYATAGGGTATAAAGGCCTGCACGTTATTCATAATCAGAGGSAGGAATATCARGAGCAARGAGAACAACCCYGACAGGACAAGCATCCAGATRCTGAGCTGTGTRCGGTGYTTCATTTTGCGATATGCWGTRTTRTAAATATACCTGCCAGCCAAAAATGTTAAAGGGAAATAACAAAGAGATGAATAGTGGATGATCTTGGTACTTACCAGTGAGAATACAAGCAGTACTACAAAGAACATGACGAGCATAAGCCTGGTAAAGTCACGCTGATGTGATTCRTCYKTGTYTRCWCTCYTAAATCCCCCAAGCATCAATATTGAWGTGGGCAAGCAACCAATTAGCAAAACMAAAAAATGATAATAGAAGGGCTGKGCATGYCCKGCTTCATTGGCTCCCGATAATCGAAGATGGTAGTCAATGTTCTCGATAAAGAAGGCGGGACCGTGSCGAACAAACTCAACTCCRTAAAAGAGGGAGCAAATAATTATGAATGTCAGTATGGCCAACCACCCTACCCKRGTTTTGAAYAMRGATATCAACACCTTGTTGCCCCCAACCGCAATKGAATGAACCGCTATTATCAGAGCAAGWATGAGCAKRGCCACCGGTCCCTTGGTGAGCACTGCCAACCCTGCCCAGAKRGMRGCATAARGSAGATACTTRCYTTGGKTCTGYGTCCAAAACTYATAAGCACAGTATAGGGCCAGRAAAATGAAGAGGTTGTAAACAGGATCAATAATACCGGACATAAAGTAAACCTGMGGAAGCAGGGATCCCAAATACGCCAACACCCATATYATAGCAAACTGTTCGTTATAAATGCGCTTRCCAATCCTGAACAATACMAGTAGGGTWAATATTCCGCAGAYAATATTTGGAAATCGAGCGGCGAACTCAGTGATCCCAAATAGCTTCATAGACAGCACCTGCATCCAGATGTAGAGGGGTGGTTTTTCCCAAAACGGCTGGAAGTCGATCATCACGGTAAAGTAATCTCCYGAAATGATCATTTCCCTTGCTGCTTCGGCGAAGTTGATCTCATCCCAATCRAACAAATGAACTTGAGATGCAGGTARGAAAAGGATGAGGGCTAACACCGCGATTCCAAGCTGGTATGCTGTATTCTTACTCATAAGRCATCATCCTYACTRAGRCCKGTTAAAAAGGCCCTTATTGGCCCAGGTTGTCYTCACTAGCTTCTTATCCAATAGCCTAAAGCACAGAAAGGTAAATATTACGCCAATTAGAGAGCCTGCCAATACATCCTCAGGAAAATGYAGGCCTAAATAGATCCTGGAATATCCCGTYAATACAGCCAGCATRCAAAGCACAATTGCCAATATCGGCCTCCTGCCATCACTGGCCAATGCMAGCATAAAAAAGAGACTGAAGGCTGTTGCACTGTGTCCGGAKGGAAAACTATTGTACATGTABARCTGAACRTCAGSYACCGAATGGACCASRTCCTGCCCCTCRAAGTATTTGAAAGGACGWAGCGCTTCRGAGAAAARGGTRTGCTTTAACAATTGTGTTATHAGCCCTGTTASCAGAAARCTCACAGARGAAATAATAGCCAATCGGTATTGTCTAAAKAGAAAKACCACAACCACTATAGCRGMYARGACRCCGCTGCCTAAATGGGTAATATAAGGGAATACYGCATCTCCCAAATCGCTATAACTTCCGTTTAGCAGCAGAAACAATTCCTCTTTTGGATAAATAAGAACCAGGGTAGAGAGCAACAGAACAAAAGCAGCGTATGCAATTAGGAAGGGCTTCAATGCAATACTGTTATTTAAGTTTTCATTTATGAGAGCAGCACTTTCATTTCCTCCTGAAGTTTCAGTGCTTCCGACCTGGCAACCGAAGCAAAGTCYTCKCCATCTCCWGCGTAGATGATTCCCCTTGATGAATTTACAAGCAGTCCACAATCTCCATTCATCCCCACCTGGGCAATCTCGCTCAAACTACCWCCCTGTGCCCCCACACCGGGAACCAGCAAAAAATGGTCGGGAACAATKGCTCTTACTTCCTGAAACATTTCGGGACGGGTTGCACCAACYACRTACATCATATTCTCAGTTGATCCCCACTCACTGGATATTCGAAGCACATCCTTATACAGTGGGGCGCCGTCATTATAAGCATTCATCTGAAAATCATTGGCACCCTTGTTAGATGTCAAAGCYAATACGATGGCCCATTTACCTGTAAATCCTAAAAAAGGCTCGACAGAATCACTACCCATATAGGGAGCAATCGTAACCGCATCAAAGTCCATCGTTTTGAAAAAGGTCTCTGCGTAATACTTTGATGTATTTCCAATATCACCGCGCTTGGCATCCGCGATGGTAAAATTAGTATCAGGAATATAATCCAATGTGCGCCCCAAAATGTCCCATCCTTTGCTTCCCAGCATTTCATAGAAGGCTATGTTGGGTTTGTATGCCACGCATAAATCGTGCGTAGCATCAATGATTTGCTTATTGAACTCAAACAGCGCATCAGGATGACCTTGAAGGTGAGCCGGTATTTTAGAGAGATCGGTATCTAAGCCGATGCAAAGAAAAGAAGCTTTCTTATTGATCTCCCCAATGAGTTCAGCTCTGGTCATGGTYAGGCTTGTGAAGATTCTGTTCCCTCCTTCAAGCGCTCCGCGTTTTCAGCRAATGTCAGCGCCTCGATGATCTCGCCTATATCACCTCCCATTATGTCGGTYAAATTATATAGCGTYAAATTGATCCTGTGCTCCGTCATCCTRCCCTGTGGRAAATTATATGTTCTCACCTTAGCGGAGCGATCCCCGGTTGAAACCATCGTTTTTCTCTTGCYGGATATTTCATCCTGGTATTTCTTCAGCTCCACTTCATATAGTCTGGAGCGCAATACAGCCAATGCCTTGTTGTAATTTTTAATCTGTGATTTTTGGTCCTGACATTGAACTACAATCCCAGAGGGAATATGTGTAAGCCTGATGGCCGARTAAGTTGTATTAACCGAYTGYCCACCCGGACCCGAGGAACAAAATGTATCCTTTTTGATATCCTCWTCYCTAAGTTCTATATCGAATTCATCAGCTTCAGGAAGTACCACYACCGAGGCGGCTGATGTATGTACGCGGCCYTGTGTYTCCGTTTGWGGAACTCTCTGAACCCGRTGTACTCCTGATTCATACTTAAGAACTCCATACACATTTTCGCCATTCACRTTGAACACAACTTCCTTGAATCCYCCCGCTGTGCCTTCAGTGTGATCGGCYAACTCAATGGTCCATCCCCTGGCTTCACAATAGCGCGTGTACATACGAAATAAATCTCCGGCGAATATACTGGCYTCATCCCCACCAGCACCAGCCCTAATCTCCATGACTACATTTTTYGCATCCTCAGGATCAGARGGAATCAGCAATAGTTTTATTTGCTCTTCGAGTTYGTCCTTYTTCSTMTGAAATTGGCTCAATTCYSCYTTTGCCATTTCCAGGAACTCCTCATCCGTCTCCGACTTGAKAAGCTCTTGTGAGGAATCAATATTTTCCAAGACCTCTTTGTACGTATCATAMGCTACTACAATCTCGCCCAGATCCTTGTACTCCTTACTCAGGGTAACGTACYTYTTCATATCCGACATYGCATCAGGRGCMGARATCAATTGCTCAACCTCTTTCCATCTCTCTTTTATCCCTGCTAACTTCTCTAACATTACCTCCCNNNNTAATAAGTATAAGTACCGTTCTCTGTTGCTATCGTCAATTTATTCTCCTGAGCCTTTTCACATCGGCCAATGATCTTTGCATCTATATTRAACTCCTGGGCAATATCGATTACCGACTGTGCGGCATCTGGYTKTAAATACACTTCCAGYCTATGMCCCATATTAAATACCTGGTACATTTCCCTCCAATCTGTTCCCGACTCTTCCTTGATAATTCGAAATAGAGGTGGTACATCCAACATATTGTCTTTAATGATATGCATGCCCTGAGCAAAGTTCAACACCTTTGTTTGCGCYCCTCCGGTAGTATGARTTAAACCGTGCAGTTCCTGCTTCATTGTATCAATAACCCGCTTGATRACGGGAATAAAGGTCCGTGTTGGTGAAAGCACAAGTTTCCCATAGGTCATCCCAGTTTCGACGTCAACATCGGTCAACCGCTTATTTCCGGCATATACCAGTTCAGGATCAATTTCCGCATCGAAACTCTCCGGATACTTTTCCGCCAGATACTTACCAAAGACATCGTGCCGGGCTGAGGTAAGCCCATTGCTTCCCATGCCCCCGTTATACTCAGATTCATAACTGGCCTGGCCATAAGAGGCCAAGGCAACAATGACATCTCCATCCTGAATATTGATATCAATAACATCCGACTTCTCAATGCGGGCGAAAGCAGTAAATCCAAYRTCGAGCGTCCTCACAATATCCCCGACATCTGCCGTCTCACCRCCRGAGAGGTGCAGCGTTACCCCCAACCCCTTCATTCTTTCAATAAACTGCTGAGTACCATCAATTAGATCCTTCACAACTTCCCCGGGAATGAGCGTTTTATTTCTTCCTATTGTAGAGGAGAGAATAATATTGTCGACCGCTCCTACACAGGCCATGTCATCAATATTCATAACAATAGCATCTTGAATCAAGCCTGCCCAGACGCTACTATCCCCGGTTTCTTTCCAATACACATACGCCAACGAAGGTTTGGTTCCCGCTGTATCGGCGTGCATGATATTGCAAAAGGCTTCATCCTTTCCCAGGTGATCAGGTAAAATCTTGCAGAAGGCATTGGGAAACAACCCCTTATCCAGATTCTTAATAGCCGCATGCACATCGGACTTACTGGAGGAAACTCCCCGCTTATCATATTTTGAACCTACATCCACTGATAGCGTTGTATTTAAATAAACCCATGAGTAGGGTTTAGTGTAAAACAGCTAATGCTGAATAAAAATAATTGATGGAATGGATGAGAAAAACCGTGACAGACGATCCATATTTGATTGAGTAAGTGAGACTATTTCCCTCCTGGATCCTCCGTTTTACCTTCTTCTTTATCTTCTTCTAAAAGTTGCTCACCATCCGGATTTTCATCCATATTACCCCGCTTATTCATCGGGATATAATCGGTTCGCTCAATCGAGAATTCTGTTCTCCGGTTTGACTGATGAGCTGCCTCTTTCTCTTCCTCGGTCCTCAATTTTCCTATGGCTCGGTCCGTGATAAGAGGCTTGTGCTTTCCGTACCCTTTTGCCTCTAAACGATCTATCTCAATACCCTGATCAATCAAATAGTCAACAACTGACTGGGCACGTTTTTGAGACAGGCCATCGTTGTGCGTGTGATCCGCCCGAGAGTCGGTATGAGACATGATTTTGATCACGATGTTGGGGTTGTCAGTCAATGTCTTAATCAGGCCATCCAATGCCTCCTTAGATTCTGGTCTCAAATCCCACTTATCCAGATCATAAAAAACGTTTGGAAGGTTGATAATTTTCTTCGTCGTTCTCAACTCGAAGTCGTGCACCAGGTCCGTGGATTTCTCCAATCCCACTGTGGTCTCTTTTCCATTGTCACTCAAGTACTTTGGCATCGAGGCGGTAATATCATAGTTKSWRYYCRCCKTSAKNTGAMMGARMTRGGWTMCSWSCYSATSCSYAASTKNGCWYCTMYGWCNTACSRYSATSSYSAWCCRKKRNCGMCCGYSGMTSMNASMAATATCTCCCTGGTATCTGCATCTATTACTACACCCTGCAAAGTAAAGGTCAACTGTGGCGACATAAATTGGTAAATATCATCTCCACCTTTTCCACCCTTTCTGTTGGAGGTGAAATACCCTCTGTTGTTACTTCCCTCAAAAATGATTGAAAAGTCGTCACCCGCCGAGTTGATTGGATAYCTCATATTGCTAACATCACCCCARGAGTTCCCCTTATACAAGGMATGAAAAATGTCCAAMCCACCCATTCCWATGTGTCCGCTAGAAGAAAAATACAGCGACCCATCTTCATGGAGGAAGGGGAACATTTCATCTCCGGAGGTATTGATGTCCGGCCCAAGGTTAATCGGCTCACTCCAATCATCCCTTTTACCGGCTTTTGATACCATCCAAATATCTTTACCTCCATATCCACCGGCCAGATTCGAAGCGAAATAAAGTTTCAATCCATCCTTGGATATTGAGGGATGACCAGCGGTGATGGTATCAGGTACCAGTGGGATTTCCTCAGGGTTGTCCCAATTGGATCCCTTCTTTTTGGCAATCAAAATTTTGCAGTTTACCTCTTTGTCCTGAATAATAGGACACCTGGTCATATACATCATACGAAACTTCGCGTCCAGTACTGCCGCACCTTCATTATCTGATGAATTGACGGCCTCATTCAGCAGTGAAGGTGTATTCCACTTCCCCTTCCTATCTATCTTTGCCTCCCATAGATCCGTGAAATTCTGGCCCGTTGTTCCATCCTTCTCCAATCCCGTAGCACCTTCTCTGGAAGAGGTAAACATTATCTGTTTAAAGCCTCGCTTGGAATAGGCTGGAGAGAAATCAGCGTCGACGGTATTGATTGCAAGTACGTTAAACACTTCAAACCTGCCAGGGTTATCAATCCACTCAACTGCCAATTCACATGATTTAATGCCATCTGATGCCCTTGCATCCTGAGGTACCCGATCCTGGTAGTTTTTATATTCTATAAGCGCCTCGTCATACTTGTCATTGGATTTTTTCGACTGGGCCAGATACAATATCGCGACGGGGTCCGGATACTTTACTCTTACTGCCTTCTTGTACCAGATCTCCGCCTGCTTGGTATCATTGATATACCTATAGCATTCCGCTGTTTGAAAAATGATGCAAGCCTTCGCAGTATTGTTTCTCTCTCTGGAATAGGCTTTCTTATACTGCATAATGGCAGTATAGTACTCCCCCCGCCTAAATGAGCCATCTGCATCCTTACTATACTTACTACAACTCTTCTGTGCCTCTACTGAAAAACAGACTATTAGGAGCAACCCCAGCGCGAATATGACACGAAACACCTTCATACAGATAATAACCTCTATTTAAACGGTTGCTAAAGTAAAAAATTATTTGCACTTATTTTAAAAGTAATAGGATATGGAATGTGTATTTGGAACCTAAAAAAGGGCTACCCACGCTAGACGTGAATAGCCCAATTTCAAGGTTTTAAATTTCTGGCAGACTACTTTGTAAATAACAATTCCCTGTACTTGGGCAATGGCCAAAGCTCGTCATCCACCAATAGTTCCAATTTATCTACGTGATAACGGATCTTGTCAAAATAGGGCTTCACACGATCACAATAGGCTACCGCTTTGTCCCTTTCCGAGTCTATCCGATTCGCCAGTCTTCTCTGTTCAATCATGCTATCTGTATAAACCTTGATAGCCGATATATGCCTCGAGATGGTCTGAATGCCGTCCTTTTGAGTAAATGCATTTGATCCATCTGGCAGTCCATTACCGTGAATGTCCTCGGGATGAACTCGATATGTTTCACCATCCACGGCACCGGCAAGTTCTTTTTTGGCCACCACAGTATCCGTGCTCAGAAGTCCGATATCTTTCAGTCCCCTCACATTCTCAATTAAGATGTTTTGGTATTTAATAGCGGTTGGAATGATCTGATTCCTGGCCAGTTCACCAATTATCCGAGATTCAATCTGCAACTTCATGGTGTATTTATCCATCTTTATAGCCTGACGTGCCTCTAGTTCAACCGCGGAAAAAACACCTAGCTTTTCATACAGAGCTATGTTCTCCTTTTTTGTGAATGCCTCCAATGCTCCAGGAGTTGTTTTAACATTGGCCAAGCCACGTTTTTCCGCTTCAACAACCCACTCCTCACTATAATTATTACCCTCAAAAAGGATATCCTGTGAGCTGATAATGTATGAGCGAAGTATCTGAAAGATGGCCTCGTCCTTTTTTACATTCTTTTGAATCAAAGCATCAACCTCCTTCTTAAAGTCCAGCAATTGGTTGGCAACAATGGAGTTCATTGGAATCATCGCAGCAGCACAATTGGACGCCGAGCCAACCGCTCTAAACTCAAATWWWKYTCMRKWWWWKKMAWRMRRTSWWGTTYWKTYAYRSTMMSTWTTKWSSWWCRWKAWKTMWGRMWTWKYRYCWMTYMMSWKMTYMWSWRCSKYYYTMWMATCMRMTGACATCTTCCCTTTCTTAACCTTTGCTTCGATCTCACCCAACACTTTAGTAAGCTGCTCTCCAATAAAGACAGAGATGATCGCAGGGGGAGCTTCATTAGCKCCTAATCTAAAATCATTACCTGCGGACGCRATTCCGGCCCTTAATAAATCAGCATGGGAGCTTACCGCTTTTATTGTATTAATGAAGAAGGTCAGGAACTGAAGATTCGCCTTTGGATTTTTCCCMGGCTGCAAGAGGTTTACTCCCGTGTTYGTCGACATCGACCAATTGTTGTGTTTGCCCGAACCATTTATACCTGCGAAGGGTTTTTCGTGCATTAACACACGGAAATTGTGACGTCTTGCAACTTTGTCCATAACATCCATTAGCAGTTGGTTGTGGTCAACAGCCAAATTAGCCTCCTCAAACATCGGTGCACATTCAAATTGGTTTGGCGCTACYTCRTTGTGCCGYGTTGTCACCGGAATTCCYAATTTAAGCGCTTCGGTTTCAAAGTCTCTGATATATGCTGCCGCTCTTTCYGGTATCGATCCAAAATAATGATCATCCAACTGCTGATCCTTTGGTGAAGAATGGCCAAAGACGGTTCTATCTGCCACCATTAAATCCGGTCTTGCATTAAACAAAGCGGTGTCAATTAAAAAATACTCCTGCTCCCAACCCAATGTTGCAGATACTTTTGACACATTCTTATCGAAATATTGRCACACATCCGTAGCAGCYCTGTCCAACACGTGCATGGCCTTGAGCAAAGGTGCCTTGTAATCCAGTGACKCACCGGTGTACGAAACAAACACAGTAGGAATACATAAAGTCCGTCCAATTACAAAGGCTGGAGAAGAAGTATCCCAAGCGGTATATCCCCTTGCTTCAAAAGTATTTCGAATTCCCCCACTGGGGAAGCTCGATGCATCCGGCTCTGCCTGGGCGAGTTGGTCACCATCAAATTTCTCAATGGCCAGCCCACCTTCGATTGGATTAAAAAAGGCATCATGCTTTTCCGCAGTTAAACCCGTGAGAGGTTGGAACCAATGTGTATAATGGCTCGCCCCCTTGCTTAACGCCCAGGCTTTCATAGACGAAGCAATTTGATCAGCCATCTTTCTGTCAACGGTAGCTCCCTTTTCAATTGTGCCCATGACAGATTCATAAGCTTCTTCAGAAAGAAACTTGCGCATAGCAACCTGGTTAAATACGTTTGTGCCAAAGTAGTCAGATACCTTGTCAGAAGGTGGTGGGACGATATTTGGAGTTCTTGTAAGCACTGTGTTCAATGCCGAAAATCTGTGAGTAGTCATAGTCTTTAAATAAATATATGTGTAATTAGGAATATCTGATCCTTTACCCTTAGAATGGTAAATATAATTGCAAAGATATCCAAAATTCAGACCCGAATTGAATAAAACACCATTTTTTCAACAACACCCCCCCTTTTTTTTAACATGTTCAGCTAAAAAACACTATAAAAGATGAAATACACCCTGTTTTCTAGAGCTAAATTAGAAAAAGTCAAAAAAAGAGGGTTCCCGAAACGAGAACCCTCAAAGAGTAGGTAAAACAAGAGTTATAAAGACAACTTAACGCAGAAGTGTTACGTGGCCTATATATTCATGGCCATCACCATTGAAGTCTTCGGTTCTGATCAGCCACACATACACATCAATCTGGGCCAGTTCAGTACCATTATTGGCCCTGCCATCCCATCCTATCATCATATCATCACTCCATATACCCTTCACTGTTGCTATTAAATCACCCCATCGGTCGAAAATATACAACTCGAAAGATGAGCCATCAACACCTATACCTTTAGGGAAGAAGAAATCATTGTCCTCATCGCCATTAGGTGTAAATGCATTRGGCGCAAAGATGATGTAATCTCCGGTGATTGTTACATCATGATAAATAGTATCAGGACACAGATTAACAGTCRTAACGACTTGCATTACTGTGTAGGTCCCGGTATCCGTGTACATATGCGAAGGATTCTCCAGCGTGCTATAGTTATTTGAATCGTTTGGATTATCTCCAAAATCCCAATACCAGGTAGCAATGGGGACAGAGTCTGMAGTTGTGGTGACAAAGTCTATTGTGGGCGTTAGTATTGTTGTTTCCGCYGGATCCAATACCTGCCCATTCTGCATTATATCAAATCCTGCGACAGGCACYTCGAATGCTATAGCAGCACCTGGCATCGAAGTAGAATCYTTGCAACCGTCAAARGAAACYACSACCARGGATACATCAAAKGTRTCWGSTGWWGTRTATRTRTGASTGGTRKTGAAYGCTTCRGTYGAARCWRMRCCRTCACCAAARTAYYMCATCCATGTGTCAATTGGAACAGGAGGAACACCACCCTGTGACGCTGTATCCGCTGTAAACACGTAAGGTGCACATCCCGATCCTGTAACCGTAAACGCTACATCAGGTACCGGATTCACTATAACATTTATTGTGGCCACCGCGTCCTGTGGACAAGCATCCGTAACGGTTACTGAATAGCTAGTAGCACTTGTTAAACCACTAATTGTTTGGTCAGGGCCAGTAGCAAAATTACTCCACGTATAGGCATAAGGCTGACCCGCCCCGCCAGCAGCTACGGCACTGAGATAAGCGTCATCACCATAACAGATCCTAACAGGATCGGTAACGGTAAGCGAGATCTGAGGCAGTACTGTTACGGTAACATATCCGGTATCAACAGACCTACATCCCGCATCATCCTCAATCCATACAGTGTATGTAGTTGTGACCAGTGGGGTTACCCACTGATTTTGAGTAATTACACCATTGCTCCAGGTATACGAATAATCATTTGAGATAAAACCACCAGAGCCTGTAACTGAAATCTCCACGGCGTCGCCATAACAAATTGTTGTATCCCCTACTGTAATGAGGACTAGCTCAGGGTTCTCCGGAACATATACMAGACTACTTGCCGTACACCCCAATACRTCCGTAACAACTACATTATAAGTTGCGTYACCAACAAGCAATCCTGCRGTTGCGGTGTTTTGATTTAAAGGATCGTCCCATTGATAGGTAAAAGGAGGTGTTCCCAGCATATCAACAACTACAGTAGCCTGGCCATTATCATCACCAAAACACAGAACCGGCTGGGCCGACACTGAAATGACCGGAGCTGCGTTGTTATTGACAGTTATTGGAATATTAACTGTGCATCCATTGGCATCACTCAGCTCAAAAATATAAATTACTCCCGCTATCAGGTTCGTTGCTGTTGGAGTGGTCTGCCCATCAGGCCATAAGTAAGTGTAAGGTGTGGTTCCACCAGTAGCTGTCACCGTTGCCTGGCCATTGGCTCCACCGCAAAATGATGGCGCAGTTGCATAGGCAAAGCCCAAKGGTAAAGGCTCTACAACATTGTAGATCTCATTGAGAACACATCCATTAATATCCTGAATGGTTACATTGTAGGGTTGAGCCAAAAGATTGGTGACAATTGGTCCGTTGCCAATATTTGGAAACCAACCATAAGAGTAGAATGGCGTGCCACCAGTTACATTGAGGTATATTGCCCCATCCGMRTMWCCRYTACAGGTTRSATTAATWATKGARTCAKTMAYKACAAGWGGMKKWGGTTCWKWGATAWTWACSSKKGMSGAWGTKSMACATCCATTGCCATCBGTAATATTTACATTGCTTGGTCCTGCACAYAAACCWGATGCTGAAGTGGTAGTTTGGCCATTGGTCCACGAATARGYATATGGWGYGGTTCCTCCACCMGCCATAACRGCAGCCGATCCATYGCAAAYACCAAAGCATGAGGCATCATTTGTGCTRATAATTGCAGAAGCAACAGCCGTAGGCTCATTAATGGTAACTGCRGCACCTGAGATACATCCATTGGCATCAATGACAGTTATTGTGAACGTGCCACCCCAAAGTCCGAATACSGTTGTTATATTCAATCCGATRGTATCAGAACCKGAACGCCAAACATAAGTGAAAGGTGGAGAAACACCAGACGCTACCACCGTTGCTGTTCCATTRCTRTCTCCSCCACAGGTTACATTGGTCCATGTAACGGTATCAACTACCGGCCCTGTAAGATCRTTTACAATGACAGGCATAGTGAAGAAGCAACCATTTGCATCACTCACAATTGGGTTGTATACACCRGCAAAAAGGTTCATTGCACAWGCACCAATRGTCGTAGCYGGGTCATCCCACTGTATCACAAAGGGAGCAACACCACCTATTTCATTTACACAAGCACTACCGTTATTAAATCCGCAAGTTGAAGCGTTGATKGTAGATGCAAGTCCMAGCTGCTGGGGTTGGGTAATTACCACCGAAGCYGTTTGAATACATCCATTGTTATCAGTAACAGTCACGCYGTAAAAACCATTGCATAAATTGGYAGCTATCGTAGTGGTCTGGARTGATATATCATCCCACAAATAGGTAAACGGCGGTGTACCTCCGCTAAGACTMGYTGTTGCATTTCCRTYGCAAGCACCAAAACAGGTCACATCGTTTGTTGATGTTGTAACCMCCATACCCTGTGGTTCAGTAATYGTTACATTGGTAGTAGCGGTACATCCATTGGCATCGGTTACCAGCAGATTGTAAACTCCGGCGCATAAACCAATAGCCTGTCCTGCAGATTGGCCATCATCCCACAGATAGGTATAAGGTGGCGTACCCCCGTTTGTAGTAGATTGTGCAAATCCATCACAAAAGCCAAAACAACTTACATTGCCACTGGATGCTATAGCGGTAACCAGTAGAGGTGGTGATCCAATGGTGGCGGAGGAAGTTGTAAAACAACCATTGGCATCTGTAATCGTGACATTGTAATTACCCGCACATAGACTACCTGCCGTGGGTGTTCCTTGCGCTCCGGGATCGTCCCAAAGAT